>NZ_JBEYKR010000059.1:0-41627 GCF_040703535.1 Streptomyces sp. NPDC007346 | reverse complement strand
TAGCGCTGGATGAAGTCGACCGAGCGGCACGCCTGTGCGTAGCGCTGTTCGCGGATGGTGATGCTCTTGGCGCCCCACCCTTTTCTCTGCTTTCTCTGCCCTGCTGTAGGGCTGCTCTGCTGTACGGCTGTACGGCTGTACGGCTGCCCTGCTATACGACTGTAAGGCTGTACAGCTCGGCTGTAGGGCTTGTACGGGGCTGAGCCCGTTCCTCCGCCCTGCTGTACGGGGCTCAGCCCGCGAGGAGCTTCTTCACCGCGGCGGCGACGCGGCCGCCCTCGGCAAGGCCGGCCACCTTCGGGTTGACGATCTTCATGACGGCGCCCATGGCCCGCGGCCCCTCGGCGCCGGCGGCCTTCGCCTCCTCGACGGCGGACGCCACGATCGCGTTCAGCTCGTCGTCGCTGAGCTGCTTGGGCAGGTAGCCGTCGAGCAGCTCGCCCTCCGCCTTCTCCCGCTCCGCCTGCTCGGTCCGACCGCCCTGGGCGAACGCCTCGGCCGCCTCGCGGCGCTTCTTCGCCTCCTTGGCGATCACCTTCTGCACCTCGTCGTCGGAGAGCTCGCGCGCCGACTTGCCGCTGACCTCTTCCTTGGTGATCGCGGTGAGGGTGAGCCGAAGGGTGGACGAGGTCAGCTCGTCGCGCGCCTTCATGGCCGTGTGGAGGTCTTCCTTGAGCTTGGACTTGAGCGTGGTCATGCCGTGATTGTGACAGGTACGGGGCACCCGCCGCCCGCCGGTTTTCCGCTCCTACCACCGTGTCTGCGACGATGGCCCCATGCGCGCACGCTACGGAGTACCCCTGAAAGTCACGGCAGTCGGCGCAGTGGTCGGTGCTGCCGGCCTGGCCTACGCCGCCGGATTCGAGGCCCGCTCGTTCCGCCTGCGGCGGGTCACCGTTCCCGTACTCCCGCACGGCGCACGTCCGTTGCGCGTCCTCCAGGTGTCCGACATCCACATGGTGAGCGGCCAGCGCAAGAAGCGGGCCTGGCTCCAGTCGCTGGCGGGACTGCGCCCCGACTTCGTGGTGAACACGGGCGACAACCTCTCCGACCCGGAGGCCGTGCCCGAGGTGCTGGACGCGCTGGGCCCGCTGATGGAGTTCCCGGGGGTGTACGTCTTCGGCTCCAACGACTACTACGGGCCCAAGCTGCGCAACCCGGGCCGCTACCTCCTGGAGAAGGTCCAGGGCAAGCACGGCCTCAACGGCAACGCGCCCGCGGTCGGTGCCGTGCACAACCCGTGGGAGCCGATGCGCGACGCCTTCGACGAGGCGGGCTGGCTGAACCTGACGAACACCCGCGGCCGGCTCGAGGTGGACGGTACGGAGATCGCGTTCACGGGCCTGGACGACCCGCACATCAAGCGGGACCGCTACGCCGAGGTCCAGGGCGGCCCGGAGACCGACGCCGACCTCTCCATCGGCGTGGTCCACGCCCCGTACCTGCGCTCCCTGGACGCCTTCACGGCCGACGGCTACCCCCTGATCCTGGCGGGCCACACCCACGGCGGCCAGCTGTGCATCCCGTTCTACGGGGCCCTGGTCACCAACTGCGACCTGGACACCGACCGGGTCAAGGGCCTGTCCACCCACACGGCGGGCGGCCACCGCGCCTACCTCCACGTCTCCGCAGGCTGCGGCACCAACCGCTACACCCCGGTCCGCTTCGCCTGCCCCCCGGAGGCCACGCTGCTGACGCTGGTGGGGCGGGACTGAGGGACGGGGCCGGGGCGAGGGGCGGAGAAAGCGGATTTCGCCTCCGGCCGCAGGTGGGCTAAAGTAATCGATGTCGCCGGGAGACCGGTGGACATCGGGGTGTAGCGCAGCTTGGCAGCGCGCTTCGTTCGGGACGAAGAGGTCGTGGGTTCAAATCCCGCCACCCCGACAGCTGTAAGACCAGGTCAGGGGCCTGATCCACTTAGTGGATCAGGCCCCTGAGTGGTTTTGTGGTGCCGTCTTGGGAGCCGTTTGGGAGCCAAGAGCGGGGAGGCGGCTCCCCAGGCCTCGGCGCTGGAGGTGGCAGCCACCGCGCAGCAAGACGTTCAGACTCCCCTGTCTCGAAGGGGTCGCACTGAGCGGGCCCTCGACAGAGAATGCAGTACGGTCGCGCTCATACGGGTAGGCACAGAGAGGAGGGTTCATGTCGTACGAACCGAAGCTCGCAGCGGCGCTGTCCGGCGCGACGATGGCCCAGCTCTCTCACTGGCGTCACGCCTCAGGCGCAGGAGGCGCAGTCCTCGTCCCAGAGATCTCGGCTATACGGCCCATCCTGTACTCCTTCCGAGATGTCGTTGCACTGCGAACCTGCGTGCGCCTCCGGCAGGAGACCTCGCTGCAGCGGATCCGTCGCGCAGTGGACTCCCTCAGGGACGATCTGGGCGAGCGAGAGCACCTCTCGGCCTACCAGCTCGTCACCGACGGGGGCACGGTGTATCTGGCCGATCCTGACCATGCCGTCGACCTGATCGGCCGCAAGGGTGGCAAAAGCAACCTCGTCATCCACCAGCTCGTCGATGTCCTAGCCCCGTTCTACCGGAACGGCCGACACATTCCCGACCTGCTGTCCCCCCGCCCAGATGTCGCCGTGGATCCATCCGTACGCGGCGGTGAGCCGGTAATCCGTGGCACTCGCGTCCCCGCAGCCGAGGTCGCGGCCCTAATCCGAGATGGAATTCCTCCGGAGCAGATCGCCGACTTCTTCCCCGGGGTCAGTGCCGGAGCAGCACTTGAAGCAACCGACTTCACCGATTACGTCGACAGCTACACCGGAACGCCCACCGGTGCAGGCGCGGGTGCGAGCCGAGGCGCCGCTTGAAGCTGCTGCTCGACGAGAACGTGCCGCGTCCTATGGCCGATATCGTCCGCATCCTCCTCAAGGCTCATGACGTCGTGCACGTGCATGACCTGCCCGGATGGGCTGGCACCAAAGACATCGAGCTGTTCGAGAAGGCCCGGGCTGAAGGCTTCGACGCAGTCCTCACCAACGACACCAAACAGATGAGCCGGCACCTTGAAGTCGCGGCGATCGCCGCATCCGGGCTCCATCGGATCGAGTACCGCCAGAACAACAAGCACGGCGGGCTGGTCGGCCTCGGCTCGGCCATCGCCACGGTTTGCGCGGGTCTCCCCCACGCTCTGGCCGAGCTATCGGTCTCAGACGGCCAACGTCTGGTCTCCCTCACCTCTGTCGACCCAACTCGCGCCACCCGTGTCCGCACCGTCGATCCTCAGGTGGACGCACCCAAATTCTGGCCCACGGGCTGACCCGCAACGGCTGTTCCGACCGCGCCGCATCCTCCAAGTTTCAGACGGTGCCGTGCTCACGCGAAACCGGCCTTCGCAGCCTCGAGAACCTTCTTGTTCGGGCTGGAGAAAATGGCGTAGATGTTGTCGACCGCAGCGGTCGAGCGAAGCGTCAGTCGCGTGCGTCCCGACTGAGCGCCCGGGACGACCGTGATCGTGAGCTCGCCCCAGGTGGGGAACTTTCTGTACGTGCCCGTCACCTGCCCCAGGTCTGCGAGTGTCCGCACGTCCTTGAACCCTGCGGTAATGAGGCCCTGTTCGCAACGGGTAAGCCACCCCTCGCGCTGCCCGGCGACCACGAGGACCTCCTCCATGCTCTTACGGATTGCCACGTGACTCCTCCAGAGGGCGGAACATTCATTCGACTCAGCGGAGCATGACAGTTTCGAAGCTCGCGTGGGCCTCCTTCTGTGAGCGGTACGCGCAGCTGAGCCGAGTGTCTGGAGGGGTGACCCCGCCACGTACGCTCTTGGCGTCCGGGGCACGAGGGGGCACCATGGATCATCTCTTCACCATCGACGGCCGGACGGCCACACTCCCTCCGCGTAGCCGGCCCCGCCCAGCTCTCGCCCCGATGGAATACACACAGCACAATCGAAGAGGGCGGCCAAGCTAGTCCGGACGGGTGGGGGACCTTGACCCAAGGCCGTGGCAGCAGGGCCCGCGTGGGCCCACGGCTCGGCGATGCATGGGCATTGCCGAGCCCAAGCCCAGCTATTACCGCATCTGAGCCAGGAGCTGTACGGCCAGGTCAGCACGTGTTCTCTCTCCCCCCAAAAACTGACGCCACATCAGAACCGTTCGCCCGTAGGCCCAGCATCAGGACGTTGACCTGCGTCGATGCGGCTACATATCAGCTCCCAGCAGATCCTCAATGATTAGACCAAAACGCGGCTAATAGTGCAGGACACGCGTACTCTCGCGGTTATCGCGTGAAGCGCACCCATCTGATATCAGGAGTAGCGAGATGCCCAAGGGTCACAAGTGTCCGGTTTGCGGTACCCAGACGCTACATCCGACCAGCACCAATCGCCTGAAGTGCTCGAAGTGCGACTCGACCTTCCTCAAGAGTGTGATCGTCGCCAACTGACGTCCACGGGTGTTCATAGCCCTGATGGTCACGTGAGCCTGCAGTCATAGGGCTGCGGGTGGCACGGAGGCTGCGCCCCGGAAGCAGAGAGTCTCCGGCGGGAAGACTCTCCCAAGTCGTTCCGCCCCGCCGGAGTTTCGGCACTTCGTCACGCGGCCACCATCTGTGCGGTCAAGCCGCCCACCCTCGCGGGGGTGCCGCTCCTTGGCTGATCGGGGGTGAATGCCACGAAGTCAGCGGCCTTGGACGGCAAGGCCGCTGGCAGAACACGGCGCATCTGTGGCCCCTTCCTCCGCCGGCTCAGCCTTCCGCGCACCGCCTAACCGCGACACTTACGAGTTGGTGCGTGATAGCAGATGAAGCATGGTGGGGTGCTCGCGGGCGATTGTTCAGGTGGTGGCGGTGCGGTCGGAGACGAGGCCGGCGATGGCGCGGTAGGTGTCGGGCAGCCGGTATCGGCGGTGGGTCCAGCGGGTCAGTTGCTTCCAGCGTTTGTGGTCAGCCAGGGCCTGTTCGACGGTGATGCGGTCGGATGAGTGCCAGTGGCGGTCGCGTTTCCAGCGTGCGTGGACGTCGGGAAGTGCGCTCTTGTTCGGCATCCTGGGTGGTGTGATCGCCTGGCCCGGGTGATCGCGTCGCAGGCCGAGGTAGCCGTCGTCCAGGAGGACCTCGACGTCGGGGAAGTGCCGGAAGCAGAGGCCGATGCCTTCGTTGCGTGCGGCGGTGGCGTCATGCATCCGGCCCGGTCGCAGGGCATCGGTCCACAGGGTGCGGCCCCGGTGGTCGGCGACGACGGTGGCCTTCATGGTGTTCTGCTTCTGCTTGCCGGAGACGAACGCCCGGCGTCCCCCACGGCCGGCCACGGGTCGGCGAACCTGGATCTCGGTGGCGTCCAGGCACAGCTCAACCCCCTCGGCCTGGGCGTAGGCGAACACGTCGGCCAGTGTCTTCAGACGCAGGCCGGGCCGGTCGGGGGCCGCGCAACCCCGCTGGGCCAGGAGGGTGCGTATCTCCCCGATCGCGCGGGTATTGGTGGAGCGGTCGACACCGAACAGCAGCCCCAGCACCGAGTGCGGCAGGTCGTGCCGCAGATGGATGAGCGTGGCCACCAGCCGGTCGGCGAAGACCAGCCGATGGCGGGCACCGGCTCCTGCGGCTCGCTTTCGTACCCCGCGTCGCGCCGCGTGGCGGCGCCCTTCGATCCCGGCCTGCCACGGCTGGGCCAACTCCTCGATCAGGAGGACCAGATGATACCGGGGAGATCCCGGTGAACAGCCGATGCGCGAGAACTGCCCGATTGACCATGATCGCCACAAGCGGATCAGGCCATCCACCAGCGAGGACGCTTCATCCGCTATCACGCACCAACTCGTAAGGTAGCAGCGGGCGAAGCCGTAGCGCAGGGGTAGTCGCGCGCGGTCTCCAAAATCGCGAGGACCCCGGTTCGAATCCGGTCGGCTGAGCCTGGTCCCCTACGCGTCTGGAACGATGAGCTGCCATGCCAGACGCGTGCCGAAACAGTTGGTGACCGGCAACCTGTGCCGGTCACTACGAGGGATTTCCTCGGAGCGACCGGAGCAGCGTTTCCGCAGCTCAAGCATCTCGTCTTAACCTGGGGTGCAGTGATTCCAAGCTGAGAGCATGGGCTCGACTCCGCCCCTTGCGGACATCCAACCAGCCTTCCGGCAAAGGCTGTCGACAGCCGACGCATTGGAGTCCACGCTTCGCCGTCCTGGCAGACTGCGACTCATGAAGCTGTCTGCTCATCTGCCTTTGACCCCGCGTACTTTGCCCCCGCTAAGCGGCGACGAGTCAATCGTCGGCGTCCCGGACTCGAC
The DNA here is from genome assembly GCF_040703535.1 of Streptomyces sp. NPDC007346. NCBI lineage: Bacteria > Bacillati > Actinomycetota > Actinomycetes > Kitasatosporales > Streptomycetaceae > Streptomyces > Streptomyces sp. NPDC007346. Next base: position 35,397 of record NZ_JBEYKR010000059.1, on the reverse strand, counting down.
CGTGGTCAACTTCTGGCAGTTCGCCATGCCGGACCTCCGCATGAACAACACACGCGGTCTGTTCGCTGAGTTCCTGGTCCACCTAGCGGTCGGCTCCCGCAAGCCTCGTGTGGAGTGGGCAAGCCACGATGTCGAGACCGACGGCGGACTGCGCATCGAAGTCAAGGCCAGCGCATACCTGCAGGCCTGGGATCAACGAGCACCCTCCCCGCTCCGCTTCAGTGGGCTCCGCGCTCGCGCATGGTCTCCTGATAGTGGTTACTCGGAGGCGAAGTCGTGCAAAGCCGACGTCTACGTTTTCGCCGTCCAGACTGCCCGGGAACACGCTAACTACAACCCGCTCGACACAGCCCAGTGGGAGTTCTACGTTCTCCCCCGCGCAGTGGTCGCCGCCCTGAACACGGATAGCGCCAGCCTGAGCACGGTTCGCGCGGCGACTGGCCCACCAGTGCCCTTTGCTGCCCTAGGTGATTGCATCCGGTCGGCCGATTCCCGCCACGGCACGACCACCGGCTGATAAGCGAAGCCTGTGCCCAACCATGCCAGATACAGGGGTCAGCCACAGTCCATGCGGAAGGTGAGTGGCTAACTGCGTAACAACGCCAACGCACAACGGCGGATGAACGCGGACCCTCACGGGCCGTCAGCACCCACGAGACGCGCCGATGCCTGGACGCGTAGGCCTGCCTGGGCGTGACCGGGTGGCTGGTGCGTCTCGCGGTCATGCCGGTCTGCTGCGGGCCCCTCCTGGAAGCTGCGCAGCACGTCCGGTCGTTTCGGCGGCGTACGGCTCACTTTCGTGGTGCTCAGCCTCCTCCTTGCGTTGTCGGCCACGGCGCTCAGGGCGCTCAGTGTCCGCGACCGGTGGGGCGAGAACCGGAGCGGTGGCCTCACCCGGGTCGTGTGGCGCCACCGCCGGCTCGGCCGTGTGACGGTCCCGTCGCCCGGTGCCGTCGGGCTGGTCGGGGTCAGCCGAGGCCGGCAGTCAGCCCATGCTCGCCGCCACCTCGCTTCGCAGGCGGGGGAGGCTGTCGTGGAGGACGCCGGGGCAGAGAGTGTCGCCGAAGTCCTTGTGACCGTATATGTGGCTCGGCGCTATGCCGTACTGCTGGCAGACGTACGCGCAGAGGGTGACGAGGACCTCCCACTGCGCCTGCGGGGGCTGGGCTCCGTCGTGGTAGGAGCCCTCGTTGGCGATGCCGATGGCTTGTTCGTTCTGCCCTGACGTATGCGCGCCCAGGACGAAACTGCTGCCGCCTTGCAGGGTACTGAGGCTGCGATGACGGCCTTCCGTGAGCCAGCCTCCCCTGCTGGTGATGAAGTGGTAGCCGCCGTCCAGCCACCCGTTCTGGTCCATGTGGAGGTCCTGGACCCAGTGGGCGTGCGCGTGGGACTGGGCGCGGGAGAAGTCGGACGTGTTCGCGCTCACCGTGTGGTGAACGATGATCTTGGTCGGGCGGGTCGTCACGAGGCTCACCGGGGTCCGGGGCGGACGGGCCTGCCACGTCTGGGTGCTGTCTATGTCCGGTTCGACAACGCCTGCGGCGCGGGCGGTCGTCGGCAGGGCGGCGGCAGCCAGTCCGCCGGCGCCGGCCAGAAGGATCTTGCGTCGGCTCAGCTTCGGGATGTGCACAGTGAACTCCTGATCCGCGATGGGTCCGGCGGTGCCGCGACAGCGACCTGGCCGGCGTGTCCGCGCGCACGGCCGGGTGAAGTCGCCGTACGTATTCACCCGGCCGTGTCGCCGTGCGCGTTCACCCGGCCGTGTTGCGGGAGATCGGACTACGCCGTGTTGTTGGCGAGAGCCAGGAGCCGGTCCGCGCTGCCATTGAACTTGTTGCGGTCCACGTCACCGGCGATACCGCTGACCCGGCCGGTGGCCGAGTACTGCCACACCGTCCAGGTGGGGAACCCGCTGGGGATGCTGGGGTTGGCGGTGCCCCAATGTGCCACCCACAGGGGCGACTTGGCGCCCATGCCGGTCCAGTTGCCGGTGCAGGTGTTCCACCAGCTGGCCGTCGTGTAGATGACGACGTCTCGCGTCGTACGCGCCTTGTAGGTGTTGTAGAAGTCGTTGATCCACGTACGCATCTGGGTCGTGGAGAGGCCGTAGCAAGCGGAGCCGTACGGGTTGTGCTCGATGTCCAGGACGCCGGGGAGCGTCTTGCCGTCCTGGGACCATCCGCCGCCGTTGCCTGCGAAGTAGTTCGCCTGTGTCGCGCCGTTGGAGACGTCCGGGCGGGCGAAGTGGTACGCACCCCGGATCAGGCCCGCGTTGTAGGAGCCGGTGTAGTTGGCGTTGAAGCTGGCGTCCTTGAAGCTCGTGCCCTCGGTGGCCTTCATGTAGGCGAAATCGATACCGGCGCTCTTCACGGAGGTCCAGTTGATCCCGCCCTGCCAGTGCGACACGTCGATGCCCTGGACACCACTGGTGTCCAGCACGGACAGATCGCCGCCCGAGGCGGCGGCGCCCTGCTCTACGCGCGTCCCCGAGCCCATCCAGGCCTGTCCGGACCGAATCGGCTGGTCAGGGCTGGGGGGTGCGGCGGCCGCCGGCCCGACGCCGGTGGCGAGCAGTGCGGCGCTGGTCGCGAGAACACCCGATAAGCGGGCGCCCTTCGATCTGATGAGGCGGTGGGTCGGAGAGCTGAACGTGGGCATAGCTGCCTCCGGAACACGTTGATGGTGGGGGAGCGTGTCCTGCTTCCCGGCGAGGCCGACATGGACACGTCATGAGTAACCCACGAGTAACCGTGAACCGTAAAGAGGTTTCGGGAACACCCCTTGGACTAGACCTCTGACTGCGCCGATGAGCTGCATCTACGCGCGAAAATGGCAGAAACTTTCAAGGATGAAGGCCGTCGGGCCCGTGTCGCGGTCGGCCGATCGGTGCGAGCCGACGCGTGCGCGGGCCGTTGAGCCGTTGAGCCGTTCGGTTGAACCTGCCTTCGGGGAGGGGGGCCCGCCGTCCCCCGTGCGGGTGGAGCGGGGGCCGAGCCAGGGGTGCGCGGGTGCACAACATTTTCCTGAACTCAACTGCAACGACACCCAGTTGAGGTTTATCTACGCGCGGAGCATCGGGCCCGGAGCGATCATCCGGGCATATCAGACGACTTCTTGCGTGGGCATTACCGGTGGGTACCGCGAGCTGCTAGACACGGCTTCGCTCCTTCAACGCCCCACTCACCCCCCACACTTCGAAGGTCGGCAGCCATGTCCGCACGTAGGTTCTGGGCATCCCTATCCACTCTCGCACTCGCCGCCGTCGCCGCTCTCGGTGTTTCCGGGACCGCCGTCGCGGCGGACTCGGCCGCGGCCGGCGGTTACGTCGCGCTCGGTGACTCCTACTCCTCCGGTGTCGGTGCCGGGAACTATCTCCCCGACAGTGGCGACTGCCTGCGCAGCGCCAACGCCTACCCGCAGCTGTGGGCGGCGGCGAACTCCCCCACCTCGTTCGCCTTCGTCGCCTGCTCGGGCGCTACCACCGCAACCGTCGCCAGTGGCCAGCTCGGTGCGCTGGACGCGTCCACCGCGCTGGTCAGCGTTACGGCCGGAGGCAACGACGTCGGGTTCGCCGGTGTCATGCAGGACTGCGTCCTGGGCAGCGAGGCCACCTGCCTCAGCAGCGTGAACGCCGCAGTCGCCCAGATGAACAACTCCCTGCCCGGCAGCCTCGATTCGCTATATGCCGGTATCCGTGCCGGGGCCCCCGCCGCCCACGTCGTAGTGCTCGGCTACCCGCGCTTCTACCAGCTGTCGGGCAGCTGCGTCGCGGGGCTGACCGAGGCCGAGCGCGCTGCGATCAACGACGCGTCGGACGTGCTGAACGGGGTCCTCGCCAAGCGGGCCGCCGATGCCGGGTTCACCTTCTCCAGCGTCGTCGACGAGTTCACCGGGCATGAGCTGTGCTCCGGCGACGCCTGGATCCACAGCGTGACCGTGCCCATCCACAACTCGTACCACCCCACCGTCGCCGGGCAGTCGGGCGGCTACCTGCCTGCCTTCCGGTCGGCCGTGTAGCAGACACGCTGCCCGTGCGTGAGAAGCACGAAGGCGGTTCACCGGGGTGCCGGTGGGCCGCGTTCGTGCGCTTCCGGGATCGGTGAGGTCAGTACCTCTCCACCAAGTGCTCCCGGCCCGCCGGGGGTTCGTACGACTCCGGCCAGAAGTCCGTCACCCCGGTGATCAGCCCCCGTTCGTCGAAGGTGAAGAAGTGGATCGCGTGCATCTCCTCCTCGCCGACCGTGAACTCGGTCCGTGCCGCCGCCTGCCGGCCCTCCGCGTCCGCGACGATCCGCTCGATCCGCATGTGCCAGTCGCCCGGGTACTCCTGGTTGAACCGGAGGTAGCGGTCCTTGCCGTGGATGCGTTCGCGGGTCTGCGGCAGCTCGTACACCACGCCCTCGGCCAAGGTCGCCGCGAACGCGTCCCAGTCCCGGGCGTCGGCCGTCGTCCAGTACGTCTCCACCGCCGCGCGCAGGCCGGCCGTGGTGATGCTCCTGCTTGTCTCGTCCGTCATGGGAGTGAGTGTGGCCCCCAGCACTGACAATGGACCGGTGAGCCGTCACTGAGCGACTGTTGAACCGCTGCTGAGCCGCTGTTGAGCCGCTGCTGAGCTGCTGTTATGCCTGGGGCGGCTTGGGGCGCGTCGCCTTGATCGAGTACATCAGCGGGATGCGCGGGCGGTCCGACGGGAAGCGGTAGTGGCCGTCCGCGCCGCGTTCCAGCGTGCCGAAGCGCGGGAAGAGCGAGGCGTCGTGCTCGTGCAGGAACTCGATGCGCAGGCCGGCCGCCGCCAGCGCCGTCACCACCTCGCCCAGCGGGTGCTGCCACTCGACACTGCGGTTGTGCACGGTCGGCGCGTCGAAGTCGGCGTACGTCCCCGGGGTCTCGTCCACCCAGGCCTCACGGCTGAAGTAGTCGTGGGTGACGACCGAGCCGGTCCCGTCGTCCAGCGTGTCGGTCAGGGGGTGGAACTCCGCCACGTAGAGGAATCCGCCGGGCGCGACCAGCGAGGCCGCCGTCTCGGCCCAGCGCTCGATGTCGGGCAGCCAGTTCAGCGCGCCGATGCCGGTGTAGACGATGTCGTACGAGGAGTCGGGGACGGCCGTCGGGGCGTCGTACACATCGGCCGCCACGAACGCCGCGCGGTCCGGGCCCAGGCCCAGCGATTCCGCGAGGCCGCGGGCGGTCTCCACGGCGGGCTCGGAGAAGTCCAGGCCCACCACCTGCGCGGCGCCGTGCCGCGCCCAGGAAAGGGTGTCCAGGCCGATGTGGCACTGGAGATGCAGCAAGGTCCTTCCCGTGACGTCGCCGACCTCCGCCAGCTCGAACGGGCGCAGCGCGTCCTTGCCCGCCCTGAACGCCTCCAGGTCGTAGAAGCCGCTGGCCGCGTGTATCGGCACGCGCTCGTCCCAACGTGCGCGGTTGGCGTCCTGCCAGTCGTCCGGAGTCGGGGAGTACATACCCGAAAAGTTACCCACAGGGCGGGAGAGGCGCGAATGGTTATCCACAGGCGGAGGGGTCCGGTCATACCTTCGTACGTGGGTTATCCACAGGCTTGCCCGGTTCGGCGGGGGATCGGGTTGGATGGAGGGCATGAGCGAATCAGAGAACGTCTCGACCATGCCGGAGTGGGAGCAGCGGTTCCGCGCGCCCAGGGTGTCCCTGCCCGACTGGGCCGAGGACGCGCCTGACCGCTCGCTCTTCGTCTCCAACGCCACCGGCACCTACGAGCTGTACGCCTGGGACCGGGCGAGCGGGCGGCAGCGCCAGGTGACGGACCGGCCCAACGGGACCACCGACGGCGTGCTGACTCCTGACGGTGAGGCCATCTGGTGGTTCAGCGACACCGACGGCGACGAGTTCGGTGTGTGGATGCGCCAGCCCTTCGGCGGTGGGGAGGACGAGCCCGCCGCCCCGGGCCTCGCGCCCTCGTATCCGGCGGGCCTCGCCATCGGGCGCGACGGGTCCGCGGTGATCGGGCGTTCCACCGATGAGGACGGGACGACCGTCCATCTCGTACGGCCCACGGGCAGCGGTGACGGCGGCCATGGCGGTGATGGCGGCGGCGAGATCGTCGAGATCTATCGGCATCGGGAGTCCGCCGGTGTCGGGGACCTGTCGTACGACGGGACGCTCATCGCGCTGGAGCACACCGAGCACGGCGACGCCATGCACTCCGCCCTGCGCGTGGTGCGCCCGGACGGCTCCACGGTGGCCGAGCTGGACGACACCGAGGGCGGCACGAAGGAGCTCGGTCTCGCCGTGCTGGGCTTCGCACCGGTGGCCGGTGACACCCGGCTCCTCGTGGGGCACCAGCGCCGGGGCCGCTGGGAGCCGATGATCTGGGATCCGGTCGCGGGCACGGAGACCGCCCTCTCCGTCGACCTGCCCGGTGATGTGGGCGCCGAATGGTATCCGGACGGCTCCGCGCTGCTCATCGAGCACAGCTTCGAGGCCCGCAGCGAGCTGTGGCGGTACGAGCCGGGGGCCGCGGAGCCCGTGCGCGTGGAGACCCCCGCCGGGACGGTGTCGGGCGCCACGGCCCGTCCGGACGGCACGGTGGAGTACCTCTGGTCCTCGGCCGCGCAGCCGCCGGCGGTGCGGTCGACGAGCGGTGCGGTGGTCCTGGACCCGCCCGGTGCCAAGGCCCCGGTGTCGGTGCCGGTGGCGGATGCCTGGGTCGAAGGACTCGGCGGCCTCATCCACGCCCTCGTGCAGAAGCCCGCCGGGGACGGGCCCTTCCCCACCGTCTTCGAGATCCACGGTGGCCCGACCTGGCACGACAGCGACGCCTTCGCCTCCGGCCCGGCGGCCTGGGTGGACCACGGCTTCGCCGTCGTACGGGTCAACTACCGGGGCTCGACCGGGTACGGCCGCGCCTGGACGGACGCGCTCAAGCACCGGGTCGGCCTGATCGAGCTGGAGGACATCGCGGCCGTGCGGGAGTGGTCGGTCGCCTCCGGGCTCGCGGACCCCCGGCGTCTGGTCCTGGCCGGCGGGTCCTGGGGCGGCTATCTCACCCTGCTCGGTCTCGGCACCCAGCCCGACGCGTGGGCGCTGGGCCTGGCGGCGGTGCCGGTCGCGGACTACGTCACGGCCTACCACGACGAGATGGAGGCCCTGAAGGCGATGGACCGCACGCTGCTCGGCGGCACGCCGGAGGAGGTGCCCGAGCGTTTCGAGGCCTCGTCCCCGCTGACGTACGTCGACGCGGTGCGCGCCCCCGTCTACATCTCGGCGGGCGTCAACGATCCGCGCTGCCCCATCCGTCAGGTGGAGAACTACGTGGACCGCCTGGCGGCGCGCGGCGCGGTGCACGAGGTGTACCGGTACGACGCCGGGCACGGCTCCCTCGTGGTGGAGGAGCGCATCAAGCAGGTGCGGCTGGAGCTGGAGTTCGCTCTGAAGCATCTGGGGGGTGGTGAGGTCCTCAAGGCGTGAGGGGCGGGCGGTGGCCCGTGGGGGTGTAGGGGGCGGATAAAGGGGCGACCCCGCTCCGGGAGGCCGGAGCGGGGAACCGTACCTTTGAGGGGTGTACCGGTTCCTGCTGACCCCGCGATGGTGGGGGATCAACCTCTTCGTCGTGCTGGCCATCCCGTTCTGCGTGTTCATGGGCACCTGGCAGCTCGGCCGCTTCGAGGACCGCGTGCAGTCGCACGAGCAGGCGGAGAAGCAGCCCGATCCGAGCACCCGGGCCGCGAAACCGCTGGACGAGCTGCTGCCCGTCGACAAGGTGACGTCCGGCCGCCCGGCCGTCGCGACCGGGACGTACGCCGATCAGTTCCTGATCCCCGGCCGTGAACTGGACGAGCGCCAGGGCTTCTACGTCCTGAATCTGCTGCGGACCGATGGGGGCAAGGCCCTGCCGGTGGTACGCGGGTGGCTGCCCGGCAACGCGGGCAGCGTCCCCGTGCCCGCCGCGCCCCAGGGTGAGGTCACCGTGACCGGGGACCTCCAGGCCTCCGAGAACATCCACAGCGACGGCGTCAACGCCCGGGGCGGGCTCCCCGAGGGCCAGCTCGGCATGATCAGCGCCGCGGCCCTGGTGAACCTGGTCGACTACGACGTGTACGACGCCTGGGTGACGCTTCCCGAGGCCGAGTCGGGGGGTACGGGCGGCGCGATGAAGCCGGTGCCCGCCGCGGCGCCTGCGGGCAGCGGGCTGGACCTGAAGGCGTTCCAGAACCTGGGGTACACGGGCGAGTGGTTCGTCTTCGCGGGCTTCGTGCTCTTCATGTGGTTCCGGTTGGTGCGCCGCGAGGCCGAGGCCGCCCGCGATGTCGCCCTCGGGCTGGTCCCGGAGGGCGATGAGGCCGCCCGTAGCGGTGGGGCCGTGGAGGCCGCCCGTACTGGTGGGGCCGTGGAGGCCGCCCGTACTGGTGGGCCTGAGGGAACCACCCGTACCGGTGGGGCCGAGGGGGCCGACCGTACCGGTGGGGCCGTGGAGGCTGCCGATCGCTCGGAAGAAGCCGGGGCCGTACAGGTGCCGAAGGCTCCGGAGACCGCGCAGGGGGCGTAGCCGGGGCGACGGTCGCCTCGGCACGAACAGCTGCCGCCTCTGCCGCCTCAGCTCGATGGCGGCCGCCTCCGCACGACCACGGCCACCTCGAACGCGAGCATGACCACGTCGGCGCGACACTGCTGCCGCCCCGGCGCGACGTCTGCCGCCTCGGCACGACGGCTGACACCTCGGCACGACGGCTGACACCTCAGTCCGATGACGGCCGCCTCTGTGCGACCACTGCCGCATCGCTACGGCCACGGCCGTCTCGGCACGGCGGCTGCCTTGGTCCGTTGCGGTCGGCCGTCTGTGTCTGTCTCGGTCGGCCGCCTGGGGCTGTCGCTGCCCCGGGCTCGGCCGCTGTCGGGCTACGAGGCGGCCAGGACGCCCGTCCGGTAGAGCGTGCCCGAGCAGGCATTCTCGATCTTCGTCTCGGCCGTGGGCGCGCCCGACTCCGGCGTGTGCGTCACCGCGATGCTGCCGTCCAACGTGCCCCCGCCGTCCCGGTTCAGCGACTGCGTGTCGGTGCCCGACTGGCCGGCGCCCTCGCCCGTCGATCCCCCGGTGCCGTCCGACGACGGGGTGGGGCTGGGTGAGGGGGGCGCGGTCGGGCAGGTGTCGGTCGGCACCCAGGCGAACTGGACCTCGTAGGCCATGGAGGGCTTCAGCAGCACCGTGCCCGGCTCCTGCGAGGGGTCGGGCAGGCCGGGGGCCGCGTCACCCGCCGTGTGCTGGACCACGTTGATCTTGAGTCGGTCGGCGGCGCCGAGGGCGGTGACGCCTACGGTGCCGTTGCTGCTGACCGTGCAGTCCGCGCCGGACACGTTCGCGATCTTGAAGCTGCCGTACACCGTGCCGTCGGCGCCCGGGGCGCCCGCTCCCGCGGCGGCGACGCCGAGCTGTCCCGGGTCGCAGACCGGCAGGGCGGCCAGATCCTCCGGAGGGGGCGCGGAGGCCCCGCCCGTCGCCGCACCGCCTTCCGGGTCCTCCGCGCTGTCCGACGAGGGGCTCTCGGAAGGGTCCGGTTCGCCGACGCCTCCCCGGCTCTCGTGGTCGGTGGGCTCCACGGTCCGGTCGCCCGGCGCTTGGGGCGCGGGCTCCTCCCCGTTGCCCCCCTGGGCCTGCTCGCCGTGTCCGACGATGGCGGGGAGCGCGGTGGCCGGGCCGTCCGAGTTCGCCACGTGCACGAAGGCAGGGACCGCCGTGCCGATCAGCAGGGCCGCCGCGGCCGCCCCGACGACGGCCTGTCGTCGGCGGGCGCGCCGGGCGGGCACCGCGCGCTGTAGATGTTCCAGGGTCCGGTCGGAGGGTTCCAGGTCTCCCACGGCGCCGTGCAGCATCCGGCGTAGGACGACCTCGTCCAGCTCGCCGTCAGCGCCGAAGCCGTCAGCGCCGAAGCCGTCGGCGCGGAAGGCGTCAGTGCCAACACCGTCGGCCCGGATGTCGTCAGCGCCGAAGCCGTGGGCGCGGAAACCGTCAGCACGGGAACCGGCAGCGCCGTAGCCGCCAGTGCCCAAGCCGTCGGGGCCCAACCCGTCAGGGCCAGAGCCACCAGGGCCGGAGCTGTCGGCGGTTCCGTGGTCGTCCTCGCCGCCCTGGCCGTCCCGGCCGTCCCTGCTGAGTCGACCGCCCCGGCCGATGCCGAAGAGAGCGGTGAGGTCGGTGAGCGTACCGGCTGGGTCGGCGCCGCCCTCGTCGGCCGGCGCTCCGAGGCCGCCGTCACGCCCGTCGCACCCGTCGCCGCTGCTGCCGTCGCCGCCATCCGCCCGCGGAGGCGCAGGCGGAGCAGGCGGCCCAGGCGTCCCAAGCGGCAGGACGGCGGGTTCCGGGCTCTCGTCCGGCTCGCGTTGGGCGCTCTCGCCGCGCCCGTCCTGCCCGTCCCGCGCGTCCTGTCCTTCCCGCGCCTCGCCCGCACCGCCCTGCGCCTCGCGCGCACCACCCTGCGCAGCGCCCGTACCGTCCTGCGCGTGGCCCGGACCGCCCGGTCGGTCCGGGCGGTGCGGATCGGTGTGCGGAGTCTTCTCCGGCCCGTGGTTCACAATTCCGTTTCCCGTCGGGTCATTCTCGTGCCTGTGCTCGTGCCGGTGCCGGGGCCCGCTCATGCCTGGGCCTCCATCACGACGCGCAGCGCCGCGATACCGCGGGAACCGTACGCCTTGACGGAGCCCAGCGAAATCCCCAGCACCTCCGCGACCTGGGCCTCCGTCATGTCCGCGAAGTACCGCAGCACCAGCACCTCGCGCTGGCGGCGCTGGAGCCCCTTCATGGCCTTGATCAGCGCGTCCCGCTCCAGCTGGTCGTAGGCGCCCTCCTCCGCGCTCGCCATGTCCGGCATGGGCTTGGAGAGCAGCTTGAGCCCGAGGATGCGGCGGCGCAGCGCGGAGCGCGAGAGGTTGACGACGGTCTGGCGCAGGTAGGCCAGGGTCTTCTCGGGTTCCCGCACGCGGTTGCGCGCGGAGTGCACGCGGATGAACGCCTCCTGCACCACGTCCTCGCAGGACGCGGTGTCGTCCAGCAGCAGAGCCGCGAGGCCGAGCAGCGAACGGTAGTGGGCGCGGTAGGTCTCGGTGAGGTGGTCGACCGTGGTTCCTGCTGCCACCGTCTCGTCAGCGCCCCCGCGCTGCGAGGGCAGCTGGGCCGGGCGTGCAGCGGGCATGGGCGCGATCACCGGCATGCCGCCGGGCGCGCGGGGCCGCCGGGGCGGACGCACGGTCGCGCCTCGCAACGGGCCCACCACTGTGATGTCGAGAACCTCTGCCACGCCTGTTGGACACGCTGCCCCCCGTCAGGGTTGTACGCGTACGGCGCCACGTTCAGCGCTGTGCGACATGCCCTCATACGTACCTGCTCTTCCCCAAATGCCCCGTAAAAGCGCCTCCGCCGCACAAGAAGTGACGGCATGGACGCTGCCCGGCCGACGTGCGGTTGCAGGGGGCCGGTAGATCATCGTCGGATATGACAACGCCCCAGCTCAAGAGGTTCAGACCAGGTAATTGCTCATAGGGCGTTCACAGATCCTACAAAGCAGGTTCGACTACCGGATTCGACCGCTGGATTCAGCCATCGGATTCAGCCATCAGGCCGGTCAGAGAGGGCTCGCTCAGGCGAGGGCAATTTCGGCGGCCACCGATTCCGCGATCTGCGCCACGTTCAGAGCCGCACCTTTGCGGAGATTATCGCCGCAAATGAACATTTCCAGGGCGCGCGGATCGTCCATCGAGCGCCGGACCCGGCCGACCCAGGTGGGATCGGTGCCCACGACGTCGGACGGGGTCGGGAAGTCCCCGGAGGCGGGGCTGTCGAAGAGGACGACGCCGGGCGCGGTCGCCAGGATCTCGTGGGCCCGGTCGACGGCGACCTCGTTCTCGAAGCGCGCGTGGACGGACATGGAGTGCGTCGCGACGACGGGGACGTACACGCAGGTCGCGGTGGTCCGCAGGTCCGGCAGGCCCAGCACCTTGCGGCACTCCTCGCGGATCGCGAGCTCCTCGGAGGACCAGCCGTCCCCCGCGTCCGTACCGGCCCACGGCACGACGTTCAGGGCGACGGGCGCGGCGAAGGGGCTGTCGGCCGTGGCGGCGTCGTCGCCCAGGGCCCGGCGTACGTCACCGGGGTGGGTGCCCAGCTCCGTACCGGCCACCAGCGACAGCTGTTCGCGCAGGGCCCTGACGCCGTCGCGGCCCGCGGCGCTGACCGCCTGGTAGGAGGAGACGATCAGTTCGCGCAGCCCGAACTCCGCGTGCAGTGCGCCGACCGCGACGATCAACGACAGCGTGGTGCAGTTCGGGGAGGCGACGATCCCGCGCGGTCTGAGCCGGGCGGCGTGCGGGTTGATCTCCGGAACGACCAGCGGTACGTCGTCGTCGAGCCGGAAGGCCGCCGAGTCGTCGATCACGACGACGCCCTTGGACGCGGCGATCGGGGCCCAGTGGGCGGACACCTCGTCCGGCACCAGGAAGAGGGCCACGTCCACGCCGTCGAACACGTCCTCGGCGAGCGCGAGTACCTCGGTCTCCTCACCGCGCACGGCCAGTTTGCGGCCGGCCGAGCGTGGTGAGGCGATGAGTCTGACCTCGCCCCAGACGTCCGCGTGCTGCGAGAGGATCCGGAGCATGACGCCGCCGATCGCCCCGGTCGCACCGACGACCGCGAGCGATGGGCGGCGTGCGGTCATCGGCCGGTGCCTCCGTAGACGACGGCCTCGTCGGAGTCGCTGTCGAGGCCGAAGGCGGTGTGCACGGCGCGCACGGCCTCGTTGACGTCGTCGGCGCGCGTGACCACCGAGATGCGGATCTCGGATGTCGAGATCAGCTCGATGTTCACGCCCGCGTCGGAGAGCGCCTCGAAGAAGCCGGCGGTGACGCCCGGGTTGGTCTTCATCCCCGCGCCGACCAGGGAGATCTTGGCGATCTGGTCGTCGTAGCGGAGCGAGTCGAAGCCGATGGAGCCCTTGGCCCGCTCCAGGGCGTCGATGGCCTTGCGGCCCTCGGCCTTGGGGAGGGTGAAGGAGATGTCCGTCAGACCGGTCGACGCGGCGGAGACGTTCTGCACCACCATGTCGATGTTGACCTCGGCGTTGGCGATGGCGCGGAAGATCGAGGCCGCCTCGCCCGGCTTGTCCGGGACTCCGACGACGGTGACCTTGGCCTCCGAGACGTCGTGGGCGACTCCGGAGATGATCGCGTGCTCCACCTTCTGGTCCCCTTGCGGCTCGTTGCTGACCCAGGTTCCGCGCAGTCCGGAGAAGGACGAGCGGACGTGGATCGGGATGTTGTAACGGCGTGCGTACTCGACGCAGCGGTGCAGCAGCACCTTGGAGCCGGACGCGGCCAGCTCCAGCATGTCCTCGAAGGAGATCCAGTCGATCTTCTTCGCCTTCGTCACGACCCGGGGGTCCGCGGTGAAGACACCGTCGACGTCGGTGTAGATCTCACACACCTCGGCGTCCAGCGCGGCGGCCAGCGCGACGGCGGTCGTGTCCGACCCGCCGCGGCCGAGGGTGGTGATGTTCTTGCCCTCCTGGCTCACGCCCTGGAACCCGGCGACGATGGCGATGTTGCCCTCGTCGATCGAGGTCCGGATGCGGCCGGGCGTGACATCGATGATGCGCGCTTTGTTGTGGACCGAGTCGGTGATGACACCGGCCTGGCTGCCCGTGAACGACTGGGCCTCGTGGCCCAGGTTCTTGATCGCCATCGCCAGCAGGGCCATGGAGATCCGCTCACCCGCGGTCAGCAGCATGTCGAATTCACGGCCGGTAGGCATCGGAGACACCTGCTCGGCGAGGTCTATCAACTCGTCCGTCGTGTCGCCCATCGCGGACACCACGACAACCACCTGGTTGCCGTTCCTCTTGGCGTCGACGATTCGCTTGGCAACCCGCTTGATGCCCTCGGCATCGGCTACGGAGGAGCCTCCGTACTTCTGCACGACAAGGCCCACGTGCGCTCCTCGCTCAGTCATTACTGCGGTCGGCTCAGTTTAACGAGCAGCCCGGAATCGACCCGTCTTTATCAGATGGTGAGATGTCCCGCTCACAACCCGGTACGGCGTGTCGACCCGAACTGCTCGTACGAGGCTGCTGCCCATCCGGGAGGAGCGCACTCCTTTTGTGTCCCAGCCCACACCTTCGGGGCGGAATGTGCGAGCGGGGGGCGCCGGTCGGCGTACGCCCTGACGGCCCCGGGGGCGTCAGCTCCGTGTACTCCTTCAGCTTCTCGGTGCCGAGCGCGAAGCCGACCGGTTCGGGCAGCTCGACGGTGGTGCCGAAGGGCCATCGCGAGGCCCTGGTCGGGCGCGACGGGCGAGTTCCTCGGACTCCTCGACCCTCATCCGCGGCTGCGCGGTGGTCCTGGGGGCATGGCGTCGTCCCCTTGCCCCCGTGGCGCCCCGACCGGGACCTCCCGCACGCTCACCTGCGCGGCCTCGGCGCCGGGAGGACCGGCCGGACCGTGGCCGAGCGGAGTTCGGCCATGCGGGCGGCGACGTCGACCTCGGAGCGCGGGCGGGCCAGGAAGGTGTCCGGTACGTCGCCGGTCAGGCCGGCCGCCTCGTCGCGGGCGATGGCGGCGCGACAGTCGGGGCAGACGCCGTGGTCCAGGGTGGTCGTGGTCTCGTCCTCGTCGCAGAAGAGGCACATCATCACGGCGGACAGAACCTGCTCGCCCGGCTGGTCCTTCTCCGGCTGAGGGGCGGGGGTCGGCGGCATCTTGGTCTCCAGTCGTTTACGAAGGAAGCGCCCGGCGGAGTGCACGGGCGTCGGCAGGCCCGAGGTCAGGGCCTGGGTGATCTGCTCACGGCCGACGCCGCGCGCCAGCCACTCGCCGACCAGGTGTTCCAGCTCCACGCACTCACCGTCGGAGAGCTGGAGGCGGGGCTCGCGGCCACCGAGCCCGGCGAGGACGTCGTACGCCTCCGAGCGCGGGGCGCGTACGCCGGGCTCGGGCGACGGTTCGAGGTGCGGCCGTTGCGGTCCGGTCGACGTCCCCGGTCCGGCGTACGCCTCCGGTTCCGCGTACGCCTCCGGTTCGGCGCCCGCCTGCGGTTCCGCGCCCGCCTGCGGTTCCGCTTCCACTTCTGCCCGAGGTCGTGCTTCTGCCCCCGGCTGCGCTTCCGCCCCCGGTCGCGGTTCTGCTTCCGGTCGCGGTCCCGCTTCCCGTACGGGAGTGGTGGTCGACGCGGGCGCCTGCGGCTGGCCCGGCGCGTCCACGCCCCGTACGAACCGCACGTACGCCGCCCACCACTCGGCGTCCCGCGCCGTCCGGGAGAAGTACGTACGCGTCACCCAGCGCATCTGGCCGTCCGCCACCCTCACGTGCACCTTGATCCGGCGCAGGTGCCCGGCCCGGGTCAGCCGGTCCAGGGCGCTGCGGCAGGCCTGTTGCCCGTAGTCCGGCAGCTCCTCGGCGAGCACCTTGTAGCCGATCGCCGCACCTTCGGGGAGCCGGTCGATGTACGCGGCGATGGCCGCCTCGCGCGGCTCCAGGCCGGCGAAGTCGGTGGCGCGGGGCGGGACTTGGTCGGGGGCGTGACGCTTCCCATACCCGGCCTTCGCCATGGGGTGCGCGGGCGCGCGCAGGGCAGCACTAATGTTGGCCGTAGCCATGTGGGATCGACTCTCTTTCGATCTCTTGCGGTCAGACCCCGGTCGGTGTTGCGAGCACCACCGGGGTTGTCCGTTTTACGGATTGTGGGTTGCTGATCGTGAACCTAGAGCGTGCACACGCTCCGGCGCAACCTGATCACGAAAAGTCATCAACTGCCCTTCCCGTGCAGGTAGGGAGGGTGGGTGGGTTGAACCTGACCACCCATTCCTACAGAAGAGAGCTCGGGGCCCGAGGCTCGCGGCTCGGGGCTTGAGCCTCGGGCCCACCTGCACGGAAGCGCACGTCAACCTGGCAGTTACCGCGGCGGGTTGAGCTTTCGGAAATATGTCCAGCTCGTCTCGTTCGGCTCGCTCCACTCCTCCGGGGCGTGGGCGAACTCCGGGTGGTGGTCCGCGATGTAGGCGCGGGTGCGCTCGGGGACCTCCCCGTACGAACCGAGCTTGCGGCCCCGGCAGTGGAAGGTCAGGCCACCGGGCCGCTGCCCCTGGGCCATCCACGGGAGCCACGGCGACATCCGCGACCACGACATGGTGGCCGGGACGCTGGGCGCCGGGCCGTCCAGGTCGGCGCGGTCGGCGAAGAACTGGAAGAGCTCCAGCGCCTTGTAGGTGTCACCGGCCGAGTGGACGGGGTACTGGGCCACCGGCAGCGGCGAGGGGTAGGCGAGCGGGATCTCCAGGCTGAAGCAGACCTGTCCGCCCAGCGCGGTCGTCGGGATGGGGAAGGGGCGCCATTTCTGGTTGGCCGGGTCGTTCCAGACGTGCACCACCGGCTGTTCCTGCCAGGTCTCCAGGATCTCGCGGGTGGCGGGGTCCAGGTAGAAGGCGGCTTCCCGGGTGAGCAGTTGGTACGCGTCCGGGCCGGCCTCGGCGTCCTGGACGAGACGGGCGACGTTGAGCCCCTCGAAGCCGAAGACGCGCTGGTAGGGCTCGTCGGGGGCCCAGGAGTACACGTCTCCCGACCACCAGTACGTGACCTCCTCGCCGTCCAGCGAGGCGCGGGTGCGGGCGAAGGAACGGAGCAGCTCCGCGGGGGTCGGCTCGGCGGGGGCCTCCGCAGGGGGCGGCTCGGCGGGGGCCTCCACGGGGGTTGTCTCTGCGGGGGTCGGCTCGGCGGGAGTCTCTGCGGGTGTCGTCATACGGACCACTGTGCGCCACCGCCGCCCCGGGCAGCCGCCCCGGGGCGGGGGCGCCCGGGTGCGGTGCTCAGCCCGCCGCCGGTGTCTCCGCGTCGATGACCGAGGTGTTCTGCGCGGCCGCGACGCGCCGGACCCCGTCGTCCTTCGCCAGGCCGTAGGTCGGGGCGCCGGTCGGTCCGGGGAGGCCGAGCCTCACGCCTCAAGTGCCGTTGAGGCCAAGGGTCTCGGCGCGCGAGAACGTACTCCTCAGGCTGCCCCGACCGTCCGGCCCCCGTACTCGATGGACACCTTGATCCGGGCTCCGAGCGCTGCGGCGTAGGTCCGCATGCTCTCCAGGTTGTGGATCTCGCCCGCTTCGATCTGGGATACCCGCGCCTGTGAGATACCGACCGACTCGGCCACCTGCCCCTGGGTCAGACCCTGCTCCTCACGGATCACCCTCAGGTGGTGTCCCAGCACGTACGCCTCGGTCACGGTACGCGCCGCCTGCTTGCGGCCTTCCCGTTCGGCGTCGGTCGCCACCGAGGCGGCCTCGTGCATCCGCCGTTTGACGTCCGCCCAACTACTGTGCTCACTCATCGGACACCTCCAGAGTTCCCGGGCGTACCGGCATCAGCCCGATATTCGTCGTAGCGGCGTTCGGCCACCGGAATCGACTCGCGGTACCAGTTGCTCCACCGGCCCGCCTTGTCACCAGCCACCAGGAGGATGGCCCGCCGCCCCGGGTCGAAGGCGAAGAGAATGCGGACCTCACTCCTGCCGGAGCTGGCCGGCCGCAACTCCTTGAGGTTGTGGATACGGCACCCCTGGAGTCGGTCCACAAGCGGTCGGCCCAACGCGGGACCGCTGTCCGCCAGCATGTCGACCGCCGCTTCGACAAGGTCCGCCGTCACCGGATCCTCCTCCGCCAACTCGAGCAGCCACAGCTCCACCGATGAGTGAAGATTGATCTCCCAGTTCACGCTTCGTACCCCAGTCGTACGCCGCGACTGAGTAAAAGCGTTTCCTTATAACCTCAGCTCAAACGAGTGAAAGGGTGTCTCGGTGTTCTGACGGACCGGCTACTTCACCGGGCGCAGCCCCAGCGGTCCCGCGATCTCCTGGAGCATGACGCGGCCCGCCTCCTCGGCCAGGTCGTCCTCGCCCGGGTCCTGGTCGGTGTCCAGGCCGTCCAGCTCCTCCAGGGGCTGGCCGAGGCGAATGTGGGCGATCAGGGACTGGAGGGCGCGCAGGGTGGCGGAGGCGGTGGAGCCCCAGTTGGAGAAGTACGAGAACTGCCACCACCACAGCGCCTCGGCCGTGCGCTCCGCCTCGTAGTGCGCGAGGCCGTGGCCGAGGTCGGTGACCAGGTCGGCGAGGTCGTCGGAGATGCGGTGCGGGACCGGGGCCTTGCGGGGCTCGTACGGGTCGAAGACCTCGGAGTAGACGTCGATCGGCTCCAGCAGGGCCGCGAACCGCTCGCGCAGGCCGTCCGCGTCCGGCTCCGCGCCGAGGTCCGGCTCGTACCGCTCGTCGGGGAGGACGTCCTCGTACGCGCCGAGGCGGCCACCCGCGAGCAGGAGCTGCGAGACCTGGAGGAGCAGGACCGGGACGGCCTCTTCCGGCTCGTCGACCTTGGACACCTCGGTGACCGCGACGATGAACGTCTTGATCTGGTCCGCGATCTGGACGGCGAAGTCGCCCGGGTCCTGCGTGACGGAGTTCAGCGTGGCGTCAGACATCGAGGGGACCTCCCGTGGGCGCGGTCACAGACGGTGAAGCGGACGGCAGTGCGGGAAAGGGCCGGAGCCTGCGTCGTACGGCGGAGGGCCGGGAACGTACGGCGCGAGGCTGGGAACGTACGGCCGAAGGCCTGCGTCGTACGGCGGAGGGCCGGGAACCTACGGCGCGAGGCCGGGAACGTACTGCGCGAGGCTGGGAACGTACGGCGGAAAGCCGGGAACGTACGGCCGTGGGGTCAGACATCCAGGAGCCGCCTCCCCTCGAACGCGCGGCCCAGCGTGACCTCGTCGGCGTACTCCAGGTCGCCGCCGACCGGCAGGCCACTGGCCAGCCGGGTCACCCTCAGGCCCATCGGCTTGACCATCCGCGCCAGGTACGTCGCGGTGGCCTCGCCCTCCAGGTTGGGGTCGGTCGCCAGGATCAGCTCCGTGATGGAGCCGTCCGCGAGCCGGGCCAGCAGCTCACGGATGCGCAGGTCGTCGGGGCCGACGCCCTCGATGGGGCTGATCGCCCCGCCCAGGACGTGGTAGCGGCCACGGAACTCGCGCGTCCGCTCGATCGCCACGACGTCCTTGGGCTCCTCGACCACGCAGATGACGCTCTGGTCGCGGCGCGGATCGCGGCAGATCCCGCACTGCTCCTGCTGGGCGACGTTGCCGCACACGGCGCAGAACCGGACCTTGTCCTTGACCTCCAGGAGGGCATGGGCCAGGCGGCGTACGTCGGTGGGCTCGGCCTGAAGGATGTGGAAGGCGATCCGCTGCGCGCTCTTGGGACCGACGCCGGGCAGCCTGCCCAGTTCGTCGATGAGGTCCTGAACAACGCCTTCGTACAACGGAACGCCTTTCTTTGCTTCCTGCTCCGTACCGTAGTGGGTACGGGTCGGTACCAGTAGGCCCCCGGCGTCAGCTCCGGGGGGCCTGCGGCCGGATCAGAACGGCAGGCCCGGGATGGAGCCGCCGCCGCCCAGCCCCTGGGCCAGCGGGCCGAGCTTCTGCTGCTGGAGCGCCCGCGCGTTCTCGTTGGCCGCCTGGACGGCCGCCACCACGAGGTCGGCGAGTGTCTCGGTGTCCTCCGGGTCCACCGCCCTCGGGTCGATCACCAGGGCCCGCAGCTCGCCGGAGCCGGTGACGGTGGCCTTCACGAGACCTCCGCCCGCCTGTCCGTCGACCTCGGCCCTCGCCAGCTCCTCCTGAGCCGCGGCGAGGTCCTGCTGCATCTTCTGGGCCTGCTGGAGCAACTGCTGCATATCGGGCTGGCCACCACCGGGAATCACGGTCACTCCTGGCATTTCGACGACAAATGTTTCGGTAAGCCGAGCCTACGTCCTCCCCGGTCACCTCGCTCCACCCGCCGGGGACCAACTCTTTCGGGTGAGTTTCGTCAACCGCCGTGAAGGCTCCTATACCTGACCAGCGGCCCCGCGCAGGCGGGATTCCCGCGATTCCGACTCCGCGGCCCACCATTCGGCGGTAGGAAGAGCATGCACATCGATACGCATGCGCGCATGCACGGTGACGCAGAGTTACCCGCGTTACCCGCGAGGAAGCCCCGCGCGTCCGTTCCGTCCGTCAGAGTGCAGAGGAGTACCCCGGTGAGTCAGCCGGAGATGCAGCCCGAGGGGCCGCCCCGCAACGAGTCCGATGCGGGTTCCGGTGAGAGCGGAGTGGAATGTTCCGCTTCTGGCTCCCGAGCCGGAGGAGCCGGTGGGACCGGCGGGACCGGTGGGACTGGTGGAATCGGCGGGGCCGGTGGGATCGGAGGAGCCGGTGGGGCCGGTGGGGCCGGAGGCAGTGGTGGCGGTCGCGGGGTGGGAAGCGGTGATGCCGGGGGGAGCAGCGGGGGTCGTGGAGTGGGCAGCGGTGGAGCCGAGGGGCGGGGCGGATCGGGGGGCGGCGGGGCCGGGAGCGGTGGCGGTGCCCGTGCCGGTGGGGCCTGGGCCGGCGGGTCCGGGGCCGGCGGGCGCGATCTGACCGGGCGGCCCTTTCCCCTCGGGGACTGGGGCGAGCCCTCCGAACGGCTCGACGAGCTCTACCGCTGGGTCGAGTCCGGCGCCCTCGCGACGGCGGACTGGTATCTCCACGACCGCGTGTGGAAGCGCCGGGGGGCCCGAGCCCTGCGGTGGGGCACGGCCACCGGGGTCGTGGCGGGGGCCGCGCTGCCGCTGCTCGACCTGACCGGGACGCTGAGCGGGTCGGCGGGGTGGGGGTACCTGTCGCTGCTGCTGGGCGCCGCCTGCATGGCCTGTGACCGGTACTTCGGGCTGACCTCCGGCTGGATAAGGAATCTCGCCACCGCGCAGGCCGTGCAGCGGCGGCTCCAGGTGCTCCAGTTCGACTGGGCGTCGGAGTGCGTACGGGAGATGCTCGGGCCGACCGAGGGGACCGCCAGCGAGGCGGCCGAGCGGTGCCTGGGGGTGCTGCGGCGGTTCTCCGAGGACATCACGGAGCTGGTGCGGTCGGAGACGGCGGACTGGATGGTGGAGTTCCGGGCGGGGCCCGCGCCGATGGGGACGCAGGCGTTGGTGTCGGGGAGCGCGGGGGGGCGGGCCGAGCCCGGGGGGATGCCGGGGCGGTTCTCCATGCCGTCCGTCGCCGCTCGGCCGAACATGCCTCGGCAGCGGCCTCCGGAGGCGCCGCGGTAGGGGCGGGGGGTGTGGGGTGGGTCGGGGGCGGTGCCCCCGACGCCGTTCCCCGGTCCTCAAGCGCCGGACGGGCTGGGTGGGGATCGGCCGGTCCGGCGGGCTCGGGAGCCACGTCGTGAGGGTTCCGTCCTCAAACGCCGGACGGGCTGGAATTGCCGGGCCCGCTCGAAGCGGTGCGGTCCGGCGGGCTCAGGAATCACATCGCGAAGGTTCCGTCCTCAAACGCCGGACGGGCTGAAGGTGCCGGACCGGCGGGAAGTGCCGGACCGGCGGGGAGATCCGGACGGGCTGGAATTGCCGGGCCCGCTCGAAGTGGGGCGGGTGCGGTCCGGGTATGTGGTGTCGTCAGCTGAAGATGATCATTGAGCCTTGCGCCAAGGAGCGCGTTGCCGCCGCGTGCAGGCCCAGCCAGACGTGGCGCTCCCTCGCGAACGGGCTGTCGTCGTACGGGACCGGGGTCGCCGGTTCCTCCAGGGTCGTGGGGCCCGGGGGCGGCTGCGGGGCGGCCGGGGGGTTGGCCGGGTCGATGCCGATGGACGGGGCCACGTACTCCAGCTCCCGCAGCAGGCCGTGCGCGGAGCCCAGGGGGCCGCCGCCCGCCAGCAGCGCGTCGTTCGAGAGCGGGACCGGGAAGTCGACCGGGACGTACGCCCCGGCGTGGTCGTAGTGCCAGACCAGGTGCGACTGCTGCGCGTTCTGCTCGAACATCTCCAGCAACTGCTCGTAGTCGCCGCCGAGGCCCTCCACCGGGGTGACGGCCAGACCGCTCAGCTGGAGCAGGTAGGCCCGGCGCAGGAAGTGCAGGGCGTCGTAGTCGAAGCCCGCCACCGGGGCCACGTCTCCGTTGAGGCCCGGCATGTAGGCGAAGACGGGGACGGGCGGCAGCCCCGCGTCGTTCAGCGCCCTGTCGTAGACGGCGATCTCTTCGGCGAACGGATTGTCGGGGCTGTGGCACAGCACATCGACGAGGGGGACCAGCCACAGGTCACAGGCCACGAAGTCTCGCTCTCCAACGGGTTCGGCGATCGTCGGAACAGCGTAATGCGAGGTGAACCCCGCGCACAGTGCCCCGGCGCCCCGGGGCTTCCTACGGCTCCTGGGACTCCTGGGCCTGGCGGGCCTGCCGAGCCTCCTGGGCCTGGCGGGCCTCCTGGGCCTCCAAGTGGTCCGCCCAGGCCAGCGCGTGGGCGTAGTACGACTGCATCACCGCGAGCACCCCGTCCCGGTCGCCGTCGGCGATGGCCTCGACCAGCTCCTCGTGGCCGAACCACAGCACGCGCTCGTCCGCGTGCTCACCGCGCAGCCGGTGGACGGCGAACGCCCAGGCCTGGACGCGGAGTTTGGCGAGAAAGGCGGTGATGTACGGGTTGACGACGAAGGCCCCGAGCTCGCGCCAGAAGCGGAGGTCGTACCCGATCAGCACGTCGAGATCGCCGCCCTTGGCCGCGCGGACGGCCTCCGAGGCCCGGCGCCGGATCGGGGCGAGCCCCTCGGCCCGGACGGCCACCTGGTCGGCGGGGCTGCGGAAGATGCCCTCGACGACGAGGGAGCGGGCCTCGACCATCGCCCGGTAGTCCGCGATCGTGAACTCGTGGACCTGGAAGCCCCGGTGCTGGTCAGAGGCGAGCAGCCCCTGCGCGGAGAGGTCGAAGAGCGCCTCGCGGACGGGGGTCGCGGAGACGCCGTACTGTTCCGCGATCTGCTTGACGGTGAACTCCCGGCCCGGACGAAGCCGCCCGGCCAGCACTTCGTCGCGCAGCGCGTCGGCGATCTGCTGGCGCAACGTACTGCGGGTCACCCCTCCGCTCGGACCCATGGGCGACCCTTCCCGTTCGTCAGCCGTGTTCGGCTGTATTCAGCCGTCCTTCGGCTCGGGTCACCTTAAGCCAGGGGGCCGCCGTGCCCGATTTCGGGCACGGCGGGGGATGATTGAGTGCGCGAGAGTGTCCGGACGGTCACAGCGCGTGTCTGCCGGGTGTTTGCACGGTGTGCCCGTCAGGGCTTCACACCGTGTGCTCGTCGGCCACCGCCAGCGCGATGTCCAGCGCCGCCAGGCCCTCCTTGGCCTCGGCCTCGGTGACGTTGCACGCGGGGACGGCGTGGGTGCGGTTCATGTTGATGAAGGGCCACAGGCCCTGCTTCTTCGCCGCCGCCCCGAAGGCCGCCATCGGCGCGTTCGCCTCGCCGGAGGCGTTGTACGGGACGAGCGGCTCGCGGGTCTCCCGGTCGCGTACCAGCTCCAGCGCCCAGAACGCGCCGAGGCCGCGCACCTCGCCCACCGAGGGGTGGCGTTCGGCGAGTTCGCGCAGGCCGGGGCCGAGGACCCGCTCGCCGATCCGGGCCGCGTTCTCGACGACCTTCTCGTCCTCCATCACGCCGATGGTGGCGACGGCGGCGGCGCAGGCCAGCGGGTGGCCGGAGTAGGTGAGGCCGCCGGGGTAGGGGCGGGTCTCGAAGGTCGCGGCGATCTCCGCGCTGATGGCGACGCCGCCGAGCGGTACGTAACCGGAGTTGACGCCCTTCGCGAAGGTCAGCAGGTCCGGCACGACGTCGAAGTGGTCGGCGGCGAACCAGGCGCCGGTGCGGCCGAAGCCGGCCATCACCTCGTCGAGCACGAAGACGATCCCGTACCGGTCGCAGATCTCGCGGACGCCCGCCAGATAGCCCGGCGGCGGGGTCATGATGCCGGCCGTGCCCGGGACGGTCTCCAGGATGATCGCGGCGACGGTCGACGGGCCCTCGAAGGCGAGCGTGTCCTCCAAGTGCTGGAGCGCGCGGGCGCACTCCTCGGCCTCGGTCTCCGCGTAGAACGGCGAGCGGTAGAGGAACGGCGCCCAGAAGCGTACGACGCCGGCCGAGCCGTTGTCGGAGGGCCAGCGGCGGGGGTCGCCGGTGAGGTTGATCGCGGTGGAGGTGGCGCCGTGGTACGAGCGGTAGGCGGAGAGCACCTTCGTACGGCCGGTGTGGAGGCGGGCCATGCGGACGGCGTTCTCGACGGCCTCGGCCCCGCCGTTGGTGAAGAAAATCTTGTCCAGGTCGCCGGGGGTGCGCTCGGCGATGAGGCGTGCGGCCTCCGAGCGTGCCTCGATGGCGAACGCGGGCGCGAACGTGGCGAGTTTCCCGGCCTGCTCCTGGATCGCGGCGACCACGGTGGGGTGCTGGTAGCCGATGTTCGTGTAGACGAGGCCGCTGGTGAAGTCGAGGTAGCGGTTGCCGTCGTAGTCCCAGAAATAGGCCCCCTCGGCGCCGGCGACGGCGAGCGGGTCGATGAGGCCCTGGGCGGACCAGGAGTGGAACACGTGCGCGCGGTCCGCGGCCTTCACGGCCGCACCGGCCGCGGGGTCGGCGTACGGGGCATGAGGGGCATGAGGGGTCATGCGGCGAGCGTAGGCGCTGGTGGGAGGCGGTCTCCATGGCCATGTTGTACGGCGTGGGGCGCGGGGGTCGGCAGGGTGTCGGGTCCGGGGCACCTCGCGTCCGGGCCCTCGCGGAGGTGCGGCCCGAGGACCGTGCGCTGCTCCTCCTCCCCGGGGCCGGGCTCCGGGAGGCGGGCGACGGTCCACCCGGCTCGTCCGGCGTTCGAGGACGGAGCCGTGGATCGAACCCGTTCGGGGAGTGGGCGGGGGCGGTGCCTGCGGGGGCGGTGCTCGCGGAGGTGGTGCTCGCAGGGGCGGTGCTCGCGGAGGTGGTGCTCCCGGGGGTGGTGCCCGCGGGGGTGGTGCCCGCGGGGGCGGTGCCCGCGGGGGCGGTGCCCGCGGGGGCGGTGCCCGCAGGAGCCGGTGCCCGCAGGGGGCGGTGCCCGCAGGAGCCGGTGCCCGCAGGGGGCGGTGCCCGCAGGAGCCGGAACGTTGGCTCCGGGCTCCCCGCCCCCAAGGTTCCGTCCTCGAACGCCGGACGGGCCGGCGGCAGGCGGAACCAGGCGCACCGGAAGCGTGTCGTAGACGGGGTGAGGGACCATGGCGGCGGCACCCCCGTACCGGCGGGGCTATCCTCGTGCCGGCCGCAGGGGAGGAAGCGCACATGGACGAGCTCGGGCCCGACGACCCGCACCGCATAGGTGCGTACCGCCTCCTCGGCCGCCTGGGAGAGGGCGGCATGGGCCAGGTCTTCCTCGCCCGCTCCGACCGGGGCCGCACCGTCGCCCTCAAGCTCGTCCGCCGCGAGCTGGCCGAGCAGCCGGAGTTCCGCGCCCGCTTCCGCCAGGAGGTCCGCGCCGCGCACCAGGTCGGCGGCGCCTGGACCGCCCCGGTCCTGGACTCCGACACCGAGGCCCCGATCCCCTGGGTCGCCACCGGGTACGTCGCCGGGCCCTCGCTCCACCGCATCGTCTCGGGCCGCCCCGGCGCCCCCCTCACCGACTCGGGGGCGTACGGGCCGCTGCCGGTACGTTCCGTCCAGCTCCTGGGCTCCGGCCTCGCCCACGCCCTCCAGCACATCCACCGCGCCGGGCTCATCCACCGCGACCTCAAGCCGTCCAACGTCCTGCTCACCATCGACGGCCCCCGGGTCATCGACTTCGGCATCGCCCGCGCCCTGGAGACCCTGGCCGAGGGCGACCTGACCCGGACGGGCGCGATGATCGGCTCGCCCGGGTTCATGGCCCCGGAGCAGGTGCGCGGTGAGCGCGTGACCCCCGCGTGCGACGTGTTCTGCCTGGGTTCGGTGCTCGCGTACGCGGCGTCCGGCCGGCTCCCCTTCGGCGCGGCCGAGAGCGGTGGGGCGCACGCGCTGATGTTCCGGATCACCCAGGGGGACGCGGACCTGACCGGCGTACCGGCGGAGCTGGCCGGGGTCGTAGGGGACTGCCTGGCCAAGGACCCGGCCGCCCGGCCCTCCACGGACGAGCTGCTGGCCCGGCTGGGTGAGGCGGAGGCCGAGGAGCCCTGGCTCCCCGCCACCCTCATCGCCCAACTGGGGCGCCACGCGGTGGGGTTGCTGGACGCGGAGGACCCGCAGGGGCCGGAGGCGGCGGGCCCGGGGGCAGTGGGCCCGGGGCGCTCGGGGAACCCGCAGGGTACGGGCCACCCGGAGGGTACGGGCCACCCGGAGCGCCCGGAGCACCCTCGGAGCGCGGAGAACTCACAGGGTGCGGAGCATCCGCAGCGCCCGGCGGGCCCCCGGCACCCGGCGGATTCCCGCAGCTCGGCGGGCCCGCGCAGCTCGGCGGACTCCCGGCGCCCGGAGCACCCGCAGCGCCCCGACACACCCCCCGCCTCCGTCCACGCCCTGCCCACCCAGGTCGCCCCCGCCGGCCCGGCCATCCCCGCCACTCCCGCCGCCCCCCTTGTGGCCCCGGCCCCACCCCCGTACGCCCAACAGCCCCAGCCCCACCCCCAGCCGCAGCCCCACTCCCCGTACGGCGGGCCCCACCACCAGAGCTACAGCCCCGGGCCCACCCCCGTACCGGCGTACAACACACCGCTCCCGCACGCCTACTTCACCCAGGCTCCGGCGCCGGCGCCCACCCCCGCGCGCCGGTCGGCCGGGGCGACCGTCGCGCTCGTGGCCGTCGCGGTGGTCGTGGCGATAGGCGCGGGCGGGTCCGTGTACGCGTTCATGAACGGCAAGGGCGGCGACACCGCCGCCCCCGGGCCGTCCACCTCGGCCTCCCCCTCCGCATCCGCCTCCGGCAACACGGCGGGCACCGACGACGGGGGCGTCATCCCGGGCGACTACCTCGGCACCTGGGCGGGCTCCATCCCCGGCGACCGGGGCGCGTCCACCCGGACGCTGACCATCCGCCAGGGCGACGTCGGCGACCAGGTCCTCTCCCTCACCGCCGAAGGCCCCCTGGCGCTGGGCGCCACGTACCACTGCGAGTTCATCGCACCCCTGGCCGCCCGCCCCGCCGCCGGCGAACCCGTCCGCATCGGCCCCTCCACCGTCTCCGTGGGCCGGCCGTCCGCCTCCTGCTCCCCCGGGAAGGCCACCGAGCTGACCCTCCTCCCGGACGGCACCCTGCGCCGGGCCACGATCGAGTCGGGCGAGAGCCTGATCTACACCAGGTCGGAGTGAGCCGACGGCACTTCGGCCGAGGAGGCCGAGGAGGCCGGAAGCCGGAGGCCAAGGAAGCCGGAGCCGCCTAGGAAACCGGGGGCTCCGAGGAAGCCGGGGCAGCCTGGGGCGCCGAGGAAGCCGAGGGAACCTGGGGCTCCGAGCCAGCCGGGGCAGCCGGGGGACCCTGGGACTCCGAGGAAGCCGAGGCAGCCGAGCCAGCCGAGCCAGCCGAGGAACCCTGGGACTCCGAGGAACCCTCGGCCTCCGAGCCAGCCGGCGGCGCCGTCCGCCGCAGCGCCCCCGTGATCAGCGCCGCGCCCGCCAGCAGCACCAGCACCACGATCATCGCCGCGCGCAGGCCCACGTGGTCGGCGAGGAAGCCCAGCGAGGGCGGGCCGACCAGGAACGCCGCGTAGCCCGCCGTCGAGACCGCCGCGACCCGGGCCGAGGCGTCCGGCCCTCCTTCCCCCTCCCCCGCCGCCGAGACCGTGACCGGGAACCCCAGCGAGGCGCCGAGCCCCCACAGCACGACCGCCGCCCCGGCGAGCAGCGCGCTGGACGAGAACACCACCAGGGCCACGCCCACCGCCGCCACGACCGCGCTCGCCCGCACCACGGCCGCCGGGCCGTACCGCACCAGCAGCGGCCCGCCCGCGAACCGGCCCGTCGTCATCGCCACGGCGAACATCAGGAACGTCAGCGAACCGGCCGTCGCGCTCGTCCCGTGACCGTCCACCATCAGCAGCGGCAGCCAGTCGTTGGCGGAGCCCTCCGCGAACGCCATGGCCAGCACGATCAGCCCGATCAGCACCAGCCGCCGGTCCCGCCACACCTCCACCTGCGCCCGCCACCCACCGGCCCCGGCCCGCCCGCCGTCACGGGACTCCGGCTCCTCCCGGCCCGTACCCGCCGGAACCGCCCGTACGGTCCACACGCCGGCCGTCGCGACCGCCACGGCCACCGCCGCCAGGTGCCAGCCGACCGGGAACCGCACCGCCGTCATCCCCATCCCCAGCAGCGCACCGACCACGGTCCCGAGGCTGAAGCAGCCGTGCAGCACCGGCAGGACCGGGCGCCCCACGGTCCGCTCCACCGCCGCGCCCTCGATGTTGAACGCCACCTCCGCGAGCCCCATCCCGGCCCCGAACAGCGCCAGCCCGCCGAAGACCCCGCCGGACACCTCCAGCGCCGCGCCCCCGGCGACCCCCAGCAGTCCGGCGACGATCAGTCCCGCCCCGACCGCGATCACCGGCCGCCCGCCGTGCTTGCGTACGAGCCCGCCGGAGACCAGCACACCCGCCATGGACCCGATGGAGAGCCCGAACAGCACCAGGCCCATCGACCCCGTGGACACGTCCAGCGCGTCCCGTACGGCGGGGGTCCTGGCCACCCAGGACGCCATGCTCACTCCGGTGGCGAGCATGAAGAGGAAGAGCGCGGCGCGCCAGCGGCGGGTGCGGGCGTCCATGACCGGCAAGGGCTTCGTCGGGGCAGCCATCAGAGCAACGCCTCAGCAGACGGGAGGGGGCGGAAGGTGGAGCGTACGATCGTACGCCTGGAGCGTACGCCCGCACACAGGCCACCGAGCCTGCGCTCCCCCGCACACAGGCCAACCTCGCCGCCTGCGTAAGCCCGCACACGCACCGCCCCGCCGCCTGCGTAAGCCCGCACACAGACCACCCCGCCGCCTGCGTACGTCCGCACACGCACCATCTCGCCGCCTGCCGCCCCCGCATGCGCGGCGTCCCGGCGCCCGTCGAGTTTTCTAGGTATCCGTAGATTGGCCCGCCCGATGCAACGGCGGACGCGGCACACCTATGGTTCCGCCCAAGCGGAAGATCCTCGGCACGGCCCGGTCATGGCTCCGGCCGTACGACCCACTCCACGCCGGAGCACGCCGTGCCCGAGCATCCCGGCCGGCCGGACGGACGGCGCGAACACCGGACGGGCCGCCGAAGCCTGACGCATGCACCGAAAAGCGGAAATCCGGAAAACCGGAAGCCCAAAAGCCCGAAAGAGCCGGAAGACCGGCGGAAGAGCCGGAAGGCCGGCCGGAAGAGCCGGAAGGCCGGAAGGCCGGAAAGGCAGAGAACCAGGAGCAGGCGCCTCCGCCGCCTCCACGACGGATGAGCAATAGCTCCCGGCCTTTGGGTCGCTCCGGTCATCGACGTGTTTCGGGCGACCCGAACCGAGTGCCGCCGAAATCCTCCCGGCCGGGCGCTCCCCACCACCGACAACGCCTGCGACCAGGCAAGTTGACGCCCCATAAGGGCCGACCCATTAACAGAAGCCTCGCCATTTCTGTAAAAAAAACTTTCTCCCGCACGTGTCTTGAAGTCCATCCGAAGGCTAGGCAATAGTTCGGGGCGCGGCGAGTTCCCGAACTCCCCGCCAGCCAGGAACCACCCCGCGTCGGAGCGCTGTTGGCGTTTACCGGCGCACAACCCCCCTCCTCGGGTTTCTGGCTGTCATCCGGAAGGAATCAACGTGCGCAACTCTCGTAAATACTGTCTTGCTGCGGCGGGCGCCATGCTCACGGCCTCCGCGGTCCTGGGGACCCAGACCATGGCGCAGGCGCAGGACGTGGCGCCCACTCCCCGCTACCAGCCCGAGATGGTCCAGGCGTTGGCCGCGTCGCTCGGCGTGAGCGAGAAGGCCGCGATCGACCGGCTGGACCGGCAGGACGCCCAGCAGACCAAGCTCGCCGAGCTGACGAAGAGAGGGATAGCCGACGACGGGGCCTTCTTCGACGCCTCCGGCAAGCTGACCGTCAACGCCGACGACACCGCCGAGGCGGCCAAGATCCAGAAGGCCGGCCTCGCCGCCCGGGTGCCGGCCCGTGGCCAGGCCGCGCTCGACAAGGTCAAGGCCGAGCTGGACGCCGTCGCCGCGAAGAAGGTCCCCTCCGGGGTGGTCGCCTGGTCCGTGGACGTGGCCTCCGACAAGGTGACCGTCAAGGTCAACAACGACCGGGGCGCCGCCGCCAAGGCGTTCCTCGCCCAGGCCGCCAAGCACGGCTCCGCCGTCGAGATCGTGCGCGGCGAGGAGAAGCTCGAGGCCAAGGCCGCGATCTACCCCGGCAGCAAGATGACGTTCAACAACACCAGCCAGTGGTGCTCCGTCGGCTACGGGGCCCGTGACCGGTCGGGCAAGCAGTACCTGGTGACCGCGGGGCACTGCGTCACGAACACCCTGCGCTACGACGGTGCGGCCTTCGCCCAGGGTTACCACACCCGCTACAAGGTCGGCACGCGCAGCGTCGACATGGGCACGCTGTCCATCAACTCCGGCCACTCGATCACCACCAGCGTCGGCACCTGGGGCAACAGCAACCCGATCGCCGTCAAGGGCAGCAGCCGCGCCTCGTCCGGCGCCGCGGTCTGCAAGTCCGGCGCCACCACCGGCTGGACCTGCGGCACGATCGGCTCGTACAACAACTCCGTCACCTACGTCGACCTCAACGGCGGCCCCGACACGGTCGTCAGCGGTCTGGCCACCTCCACCGTCTGCGTCGAGGGCGGCGACAGCGGCGGTGCGTACATCTCCGGCAACCAGGGCCAGGGCATGACCTCCGGCGGCCCGATCAACCAGAAGTGCACCAGCGGGGTCAACTCGCGCGGCACCTCCTACTTCCAGCCGCTCAACGACGCCCTCAGCTACTACGGGCTGACGCTCAACACCAACTGAGCACAGCATCCGTAGCAGGACCGGTCAGGGGTCGCTCACCAGGCAGGACGAGCGGCCCCTGACCGCCTTTGCTCCCCACGAAGCCCGCCGCTCCCGCCCCTCCCCCACGGATCCCGCCCGCTGGAAGACGTCGTCATGCCGAACACCTCCCACACCGACGATCCGGACGCGATGTTCGCGGCCGCGTTCAAAGAGGCGCTGCAACGGCGGGGCCTGCGCCTGGACTCCGTACGCGACCACCTCCTGTCGTACGGGATCAGCCTCAGCCTCGCCACCCTCAGCCACTGGCAGCGCGGACGCAGCCAGCCGGAGAAGCCCCAGTCCCTCCGCGCCGTCGCCATCCTGGAACCGTTCCTCGGCCTTCCGAGCGGCACCCTCAGCTCACTGCTGAGACGCCGGCCGCGCGGCGGGTTCCCACCGCACGACCCGGCCGCCCTCCGCGGCGTCTACGGCGAGAACTCCGACGTCGAAAAGGTCCTGGGCGATCGTTTCCCCCACTTCAACGCCCACCTCCGGCGCCTGGTCGTCCACGAGACGGTGAACGTGAACGAGCACCGCATCGTCGACGAGATCAGCGTCACCGTCGCCGTCAAAGCCGTCCGCAACAACGCCCACCACCTGACCGTCGTCCACAGCCTGGACTCGCCGAACGCCGACATGGTCGCGTTCGCCACCCCCCACGGGCCGCCCCCGGACACCCGGTTCCTGCCGGAGCTGAACTGCGTGACCGCCGAGATCCCCCTCGGCCGCCGACTGGCCCGGAACGAGACCGCGGTCGTCGAGTACACGCTCCACTCCGCCTCCACCACAGGCGTCTCCCACGAGCACGAGCGTCGCTTCACCACGCCCCTACAGGCCTACCTGCTCCACGTACGGTTCCACCCCCGGGCGATACCGTCGAAGTGCTGGCACTACTACCGCGAGCAGGTCGACGCCCAACCGCAGAACCGGCAACTCGCACCCCTCGACGACTTCTGCACGACGCACCTGCTGCCCACGAAGTGCGTACCGGGCGTGTACGGCGTCGACTGGCAGTGGACGGACTGACTACCAGCGCGAGGAATCCGGCCCGCCTGCGCCGCTCCCTCAGTGCTGGTCAATGGTCTTCACGTACTCCTCGAAGGCAACCGACTCCTCGACCGCGATCCGCTGGTACTCAAGGAACGGACCAACGTCACCGTCGAACACCTCTCGGCTGATCTGCCGACCGTCGGAGTGGTAGTTCATGAGCACCACTTCGGAACGGTCGAACAGCCAGAAATCCTGAACCCCCTCAAGGGGGTTGGGCCGGTCCGTCACGTCGAGAATGCGGATCTCCTCGCCGGCCAGCGAGTGAGCCCTGTAGTAGTGGTGGAACTCGAACCGCAGGTAGTCGGAGAGCGGGCGGGTCAGCACATGGACCCGCCCTTGGCTTCGCCCCTGTACGACTTGTCGGCGCAGCCGGTCGGTGTACTCGTTCGACACGGTCGCCGGGTCGATGCGGGCACCGCCCCTGAACGCCGCGAACTCCTCCGCCTCTTGGGGCATGAGGTACTGCGGAAGGGTCTCAAGACGCCAGGCTTCCCGCTGAAAACCTTCGAAGCGAGCAGCCCATTCCTCACCGGCCAAGAACACGAACGGCCTCCATCGACGTCTCCTCCTGATGCTCCACGAGCTTTTCCCCGCCGGACGCCTCGAAGGCGCCGGAAGCACCGGCCCGAACCACGCGTCCTCCTCGGGCGGCCCCCTGCGGACCGGTTGTGACGACGGTACGGGCGGGGCGGCCGGGCCGTCCATGCGAGAACCCCGGCGGGCGCGCCGCGCTCTATGCTGCGGGATGCGAGGAGAGACCACGCCGAACGAGGAGGCGCCGGGTGGCGACAGGGCGCACCGACCCCGACCGGCGGGACCGCATCATCGACGCGGCCCTCGACCTCATCGCCGACGAGGGCGTCGCGGGCATGTCGCACCGGAAGGTGGCCGCCCGCGCCGGGGTTCCGCTCGGGTCGATGACGTACCACTTCGCGAGCATGGACGAGCTGCTCCACGAGGCGTTCACCCGCTTCTCCGGCACGATCGTCGCCGTCTTCGAGGACCGCCTCGGCGCCGCCGCCACCCCCGACGAGGCCCGCGAGGCCGTCGCCGACCTCGTCCACCACCTCTCCAGCGGCAACCAGCGCGAGCTGATCCTCACCCACGAGCTCTACACCCTCGCCGCCCGCAAGCCCGCCTACCGCGAGCTCACCCGCACATGGATGAGCCGCAGCCGACGCGCCCTGGAATGGCACTTCGACGCCGCCACCGCCCGCCAGCTCGACGCGCTCATCGAGGGCCTGTCCATCCACCGCGCCCTGGAGACCGAGCCGCACGACCGCGCCCTGACGGCCGAGGCCATCGCCCGGATCACCGCGCCGAAGTGATTTGGCCGCCATAGTGCGGTATTGGCCAAATTCCCCGAGTACGCCTGCCGGGGGCGAGCCGCACGGGACGATTGAGACATCCATCCACGTATCCGTACGGGAGGTCATCATGGGCACGCACGGCAAGCCGGCACCGGACCCGTCGCAGGGCAAGCCGCCGCCCGGCAACTCCGACGGGCAGGTCCCGCCCTCGCCTCCGCCCACCGGCACCCGACGGAAGTAGCCCGCGTGCTGGAGGAACGCCGTCGGCGCCTGCTCTCCGCGATGACCGACGGGGCTCTGTGGCCTGCGGACTCTCCGTGGGTCCGCGAGGCCATGGAGGCGCTTCCCCGGGACCGTTTCGCCCCTGACAGCGTCTGGGTCTGGACCGGGGAGCGGTACGAGGCGGTGCACCGGGCCGACACACCGGGGGCGTGGGCGGCCGAGGTCCATCCCGATCCGTACGGCTCGACCGTCACCCAGGTCACCGACGGCATGCCGACGTCCAGCATTTCGTGCGCGGCCGTCGTCGCCACCATGCTGGACTCGCTCGTCCTGGAGCCCGGACACCGGGTGCTCGAACTGGGCACCGGTTCCGGCTGGAACGCCGCCCTGCTCGCCGAGCGCGCCGGCCAGGGCCAGGTGACCAGCATCGAGATCGACGCCGGACTCGCCGCCCACGCCCGCCGGCGCATCGAGGCGGCCGGCCACCGGGTTCGCGTCATCACCGGAGACGGCGACGGTGACGGCCACAGCGACGGCGAGTTGCCGGAGGATGCGGCGTTCGACCGGGTGATCTCCACGTACGCCGTCGAGCGCGTGCCGTGGACGTGGGTGCAGCGCACACGACCGGGCGGCCGGATCGTCACCC
Source organism: Streptomyces sp. NPDC007346 (assembly GCF_040703535.1). Taxonomy (NCBI): domain Bacteria; kingdom Bacillati; phylum Actinomycetota; class Actinomycetes; order Kitasatosporales; family Streptomycetaceae; genus Streptomyces; species Streptomyces sp. NPDC007346. Next base: position 1,348 of record NZ_JBEYKR010000059.1, on the reverse strand, counting down.
CCTGGGGACACACGGGGTGCGTCGCGCTCACCGTGGCGCAGGACGGTGCGTCGGCGACCGGCTGGGTGCAGGCCCCGGCCCGCTTCATGCCCAGCCGTCGCACGGAACGTCCGTTCTCGTCCTTCGAGCGCGTACGGGACGGGGGCAGCGGCGTACCGGCCGCGTTCCCCCGGTCCGTACAGGCCCTGTCCCATCCCGATGTGCTGTTCGCGCTGCGCGTCCTGCTGCCGGACGTCCAGGTCGACACCCGGGCCGCCGGGGCCGACGGGCGGGCGGCGGCCTGGCTCAGCGACGGGCGCTCCTCGTGGGCCGTCCTCCAGCAGGCGGGCACCTCCGTGAACGCACGCCGTGGCGGGGAACGAGACCTGGCCGACGAAGCCACCCGGGCCTGGACCGTATGGGAAGAGCGCGGGTCACCCGGTATGTACGACTTCGGGCTGCACATCACCCCCGACACGCAGCACGTCTTCACCGGCGACGACCCACCAGGCCCGCACAGTCCGCACGGCCCGCACGGCCCCTGCTGGAAACCGCTGGCGGACGCCCAGGTCACAGCGGACCCAGCACCTCCCCCGGCTCGGCTTCGAGTTCCAGGGTTTCGAGGACCGTGAGCAGTTGCCGCTCTTCGTAGCGGAAGTGGTTCTCCATGATCGCCGCGACGCCTTCGAGGTGCTGGTCCAGCTCCTCGGGAGGCGCGGCCCGCTCGACCGCGGCGCGAAGGCCGCCGAGCAGGTGGGCGATCATCGAGTGGTCCTGCTCCAAGGCACGCAGTACGGGGCGCAGTTCCGGGTGTGCCTGTGCGATGGCCGGGAACAGGGTGCGGTCCTCGCCCTGGTGGTGGCCGTCGAGGGCCGCGCAGAAGCCGTGGCAGTACAGCAGCAGGTCACGGGTGGCCGATTCCCCGGGGGTGCCGACGGCGAGGGAGGCGCGGGTCACGTTCAGCGCTTCCCGCAGTTGGCCGTGTACCCGGCGGAGTTCTTGGCTCCAGGCCACAAGCCTGGTCGTCTCGCGCTCAGTCACGCGAGAGCGAAGGGTGCGACGAGTGCATCGTCGGCCTCCTTCGGTCCGGCGCCTCCATGCCTGACACGGTCTGCCACCGGCACGCGACGCTCCGGCCACCCTAGTACGCCTCTCGCCCCGCCGACACCCCTGTCATTCCTCCCACCGGGCCCCACCGGAAACGGGGTTGGGGGGGGGGGGGCGCCCCCCCCCCCCCCCCCCCCACCCCCCCCCCCCCCCCCCCCCCCCCCCCCCCCCCCCCCCCCCCGCCCCCCCCCCCCCCCCCCCCCCCACCCCCCCCCCCCCCCCCCCCCCCCCACCCCACCCCCCCCCCCCCCACCCCCCACCC
>NZ_JBEYKR010000058.1:0-41676 GCF_040703535.1 Streptomyces sp. NPDC007346 | reverse complement strand
CGCTCGTTCTTTCACCTTTAACTTCCGTTGGTTTGGTTTTTTGTTTATCTTTTTTGGGGGCGGTCGGTCTTTTGGGCGGCGGGGGGGGGGGGGGGGCCCCCCCCCCCCCCCCCCCGTCGGGTCAGCCGGCCGACGTCACCAGACGGCTGTCGCGCTCGGCCACCAGCGCCCGGATGTGCTCGTTGACGGCGTACCTGCGCAGGACGTCGGCGGAGACCGCCGCCGCGCCGCTGATCCTGCCGATGCAGCCGTCGTGGCCGCACGAGCAGTCGAACGGGGTGGTCATCTCCCACTCGGTGGACGGGTAGAAGAAGGTCAGGTCCTCACCGGCGGCGAGCGGACGCAGCGCCACGACGTTGCCCGTGCTCGCGTCGACGAAGACACTCGGCACGCACGAGTGGTTGAGGAAGCGGACCGCGTCCGCGTCCACGTGCCGGTCCTGGCCCACCTGGATGGTGAACTTCGTGGCCTCGCAGACGACGGCGGTCTCCTCCCAGGAGGCGACGACCGCTCCCGCGGGGAGCGCCACGGAGGCGGCGTAGCCCTTCTCGCCGGACGCGGTGATGACGACGTCCATCAGTTCCTTACGCGACATCTGCTGCTTCCTCTTCCTGGAGTTTGCGAACGATGAGTACGGCGTTGTGGCCGCCGAATCCGAAGGAGTTGCTCATGGCCACGTCGGTCTGCCACTCCTGGGCGACGCCCTGCACGAAGTTCATGTCGGGGTCTTCGGGGTCGTCGCAGTTCACCGTGGGCGGCACGACGCCGTGGCGGATCGCCTGGAGGCAGGCGATGAGCTCCACCGCACCGGTGCCCGAGATCAGGTGGCCCGTCATCGACTTGGTGGAGCTGACCGGGATCCGGGTGGCGTGGTCGCCGAACACCCCGCGGATGGCGCTGACCTCGGTGACGTCGTTGAGCTGGGTGCTGGTCCCGTGCGCGTTGATGTAGTCGACGTCCTCCGGCTGGAGACCGGCCGACTCCAGGGCGATGCGCATGGCCGTCTTGGTTCCGAGCGCGTCCGGGTGCGGTGCCGTGAGGTGGTACGCGTCGGTGGTCGCTCCGTAGCCCGCGAGTTCGCCCAGGATCTGCGCGCCGCGGGCCAGCGCGTGCTCGTACTCCTCCAGTACGACGATGCCCGCGCCGGCGCCCATCACGAAGCCGTCCCGGGCCCGGTCGAAGGGCCGGCAGGCGTGGTCCGGGTCGTCGTTGTTGGTGGACAGCGCCTGGCAGGCCGCCGCGGCGGCGATGTTCAGCGGGGTGACCGGCGCCTCCGCGCCGCCCGCCACCATCACGTCGGCGACCCCGAACTGGATCAGCCGGGCGGCCTCTCCGATGCAGGTGGCGCCGGAGGCACAGGCGGTGCTGAGGCTGGAGGAGGGGCCGCGCGCGCCGAGCCACATCGCGACCTCGCCGGCCGTGCTCTCCGAACCGCTGGTGGCGAAGAAGAACGGGCTGACCGCCCGTGGGCCGCGCTCGTGCAGCTTGATGGTGGTGTCGTAGGTCAGCTGGGCGGCACCCGCGGAGGAGCCGACGTAGACGCCGGTCCTGGGCGCGGTCTCCTCGTCCATCTCCAGTTTGGCCTCGCGCACCGCCTGCATGGCGGCGGCCAGGCCGTACTGGGCGCTGGGGTCCATCCGGCGGCTGACCTTGTGCGGCATGTAGTCGGCCGGCACGAACCCCTTGACCTCGGCGCCGATACGGACCGGCAGGTGGGAGGCGTCCCACCCCTCGATGGCGGAGATTCCGCTGCGGCCCGCCATCAGGGAGGCCCAGAACTCCTCCACCGTGTTGCCGACCGGAGTGATGACGCCGGTCCCGGTGACGACCACGCGCCGTAGGGGCCGGGTTGTGTGTGCGCGCACTAGAGTGAACTCCGATCTTCGAGGGCTTCGTTGCTGCTCAGCGCCAGCCGCTTGAGCTCGCGGGCGTCCGGCTTTCCGTTGCGGTTGAGCGGGAAGTGCGCGCGGACCAGCACGCGGTTGGGGTATTCGAAGGGCGAGAGCTCGGCGCAGATGCGTTCCCGCCAGAACAGCGGGGAGCGGAGCTCCGGGTCCGCGACGACGAAGACCAGGCGGCTGCCGAGCCGGTCGTCGGGCAGCGGGACGATCTTGACCGGCGCCCCGCAGGCCCCTGCCGTCCGCTCGATGACCTCCGGGTACAGCGTGTAACCCATGCGGTGCACGGCGAGCTTGCGGCCGAGTACGAAAAGGTTGCCGTGCGCGTCGAGCCGGCCGAGGTCACCCGTGCGGTACCACTCGTCGGTCACGGGGACCACGGTGCCGTCGTCGGCGAGGTAGCCGGAGAAGAGGTCGGGTGTGCGTACGGTGACCTCACCGATCCCGGAGTCCGGCGCGCCCCCGCCCTCGCCGGCCTCCACCTCCTCGTCGATGGTGAACTCCACGTCCAGGCCCGGGAGTACGGGTCCGCAGCCCACCGGGTTGCCGGGGGTGGCGAAGGCCACGTTGCCCAGCTCCGTACTGCCGTAGCCGTCGAGCAGCGGGAGTCCGAGGACCTGGGTGAAGCGCCGGCCGGCGGACTGGTCGAGAGGCGCGCCCCCCGTGCAGTACATCCGGACCTTGCGCAGGTCGGAGACCATCTCCGGGCGGCGTTCCACCAGGTTGAGGATGCTCAGGTGGACGGCCGGGGTGGCGTCGACGACGGTGGCCCCGAACGAGCCGGCCATCCGCACCGCGTGGTCGAGCCGCCAGTACGGCGCGACCAGCAGCGAGGCCCGCGCGAGCCAGGCGGTGAGCACCATCGACAGCCCGTACTGGTGCGAGAAGGGGAGCAGCGGGAGCAGCACGTCCTCGGGGCGGTGCCCCATCCGCTCGATCGAGCGGTCGAGGTTGCGCAGCATCGCCTCGCCGGACTTCGCTATGCCCTTGGGCTCTCCGGTCGATCCGGAGGACCAGGTGATCAGGGCGTCCGGCAGCGCGCGCCAGGCGGTGAAGGACAGCCCGGCCGGTTCGGTGGTGGTGAGGGGACCGGCCGCCGCGGTCAGCTCCTCGACGGTGACGCTGCCCAGCTCCGGCGTGGCGGAGCCGGCGGTCTCGGCGTCGGTGATCTCCAGGCGGGAGCGGGACTGAGCGGCGATGCGGCGGCTCACCGACTCCTGCTGCTGGTGGTCGAGGAGCACGATCGAGGCGCCGGCGTGCATCAGGGCGAGCAGTACGGTGACGTAGCCGGCCGAGTTGGCCGCCTTGAACGTGACCCGGTCGCCGGTGACCAGGCCGCGTCGGCGTAATTCCGCCGCGACGCCCAGTGCCCGGCGTTCGACGTCTTCATAGGTTTCTTCCGAATGTGACGTGAAGAGTTTTGGCATCACGGCATTCCAATTTTTCGAGTGGCGAAAACGGCCCATAGGGCTGTGAGGAGATGCGTGGCACATGGTGCGGGGCGTTACCGGCGCTCCCAGGAGTGCCATAGCGTCCGGCAGATCCAGACGAGGTCGCTCACGATGCCGAAGAACACGGTGATGATCTTTGCCATCCGACCCTCCGGTGATCGTTACCATCAAACCCGCAGGTGAAGGCGCTGTAGAACGATCCGACTCGTTCAGGTTAAAGTACGGTGTGGTGACTGTCAAGAAAATTGATTGACGCTGCACCGGTTACCGCGGGAAATCAAAGGGAAGTGGTGGTGGGCTCGTGGAAGGGAACAGTGAGGACCGTCGCGAAGGCGCCTCGCAAGGCAAGGGAGGCGGGGGCGGGAGCGTCGGTCCGGGGGAATTGCGGAAATTCCAGGAGACCGAGGAGGGCGGAATTTGGACTTCCGGTGAAAGGGACGGAAAGCCTCTGGTACTGGTCCATGGAATCCGGGTGTCCGCCAGCATGTGGCTGCCGCACGCCCGCCGGATCGGGCCGGGCTACCGGATCGTCGCCTGCGACCTCCCGGGGCACGGCGCCCTGCGTGGGCAGCGCTTCACCCTTCGGGGCGCGGTCGACCGGATCGGCGCGGCGGTCTCCTTCGCGGCGTCGGGCGGCCGGCCCGTCGTGCTCGCCGGGATGTCGCTCGGCGGCTATGTGTCGCTCGCGTACGCCGCCGAACACCCCGGCACCCTGGGCGGGTTGGTGCTGAACAACTGCACCGCGCAGCCGCGCGGCAGCACGGTCACCCTGTACCGGGCGGCCGGACGGCTGGCCGGGTGGGCGGGGGAGCGCTGGTCGGACCGGGTCGGCGCCGCTCTCCTGCGCAAGGCGCTGCCGCCGGAGAGCGCCGAGGCGGTGATCTCCGGCGGGCTGTCGATGGCCGGCTTCTCCGACTCGGCCCGGGAGATCCCCCGGCACGACTTCCTGGCCATGGCCGGGAGGCTGACCCTGCCGCTGCTGATCTCCAACGGGGTGGACGACCGGCTGTTCCGCTCCGACGAGGACGCGTTCCTGGCCGCCGCCCGCGCGGCGGGCGCACGGGCCGCGCTCGAACACCTGCCGGGCTCCCACCTTCAGTCCCTGACGGACCCGGACCGCTTCACCGACCTGCTGCGCAGGTCCTACCGCGAACTGGTCGGCTGAGGCGCGGGCCGCGGCGCCCGGCGGCGCCGCGGCCCGCCACCGCTCACTTGGCGTGCAGCACGATGTAGTCGGCCGCGTCCTGCACGGTCTTGAAGGTCTTGGCCTCGGCCTCGGGGATGCGGATGTCGAACCGCTCCTCGGTGGAGACGATGACCTCGACCATCGACAGCGAGTCCACGTCCAGTTCGTCGACGAAGGACTTGCCCGGCTGGATGTCCTCCAGCGGCGTGCCGGTCACCTCGTTGACTATCTCGGCGAGTCCGGTGAGCGCGTCGTTCAGGGAGATTGCCATGGTGGTGAACCTTTCTGACGGGATGGGGCAACTGATCTGCCGTGAGGTCCGGCGGGTGCCGGTTTCGGCATGCGGTGGTTCAGGGGCGGTACAGGGTGGTCTGTTCGCAGGTGCAGGCGATCACGCCGTCACCGAGCTCGAAGGTGACCTTCACCGTCACCTCGACGAAACCGTGCGGCCTGGACCGCGACGAGACGAGAGCCACGGAGGCGCGGATGCGCGAGCCGGCGGGCACCGGCGAGCGGAACCGCACCTTGTCGACGCGGTGGTTGATCGCCGCCGCCATGCCGGTGACCTCGTAGACCTCGGAGGTCAGCAGCGGCAGCAGCGAGAGCGTGAGGAAGCCGTGCGCCACGGTCGTGCCGAACGGGCCCTCGCGCGCGGCCTCCGGATCGGTGTGGATCCACTGGTGGTCGCCGGTGGCCTCGGCGAAGAGGTCGATACGGTCCTGGTTGACGGCGTGCCAGGGGCTGTGGCCGAGCAACTGTCCGGTGAGGCCCTCCAGTTCGCCGACGGCGATCTCGCGCACGGTCGCGATCACAGCGCCGTACCCGACAGGGCGGCCGCCCGCGCGGGCCGGTCACCGATGGCGTGCGCGCCGCCGTCGACGTGCAGGATCTCCCCGGTGGTCGCCGGCAGGAGGTCGGACAGGAGCGTGACACAGGCTCGGGCGACCGGCTCGAAGTCGGCCGGGTCCCAGCCCAGCGGTGCGCGCTCGCCCCACTCCGCGCCGAACGGCGCGTCGCCGGCTTCCAGGTCGGGGGAGATGTTCCGGGCGGCCAGGGTCAGCAGCGGACCGGCCGCCACCAGGTTGACCCGGATGCCCTGCGCGCCCAGGTGCGAGGCCAGGTAGCGGGTGCAGGACTCGAGTCCGGCCTTGGCGACGCCCATCCAGTCGTAGCCGGACCAGGCGGAGGTGGCGTCGAAGTCGAGTCCGACGACCGAGCCGCCCCGGCCCATCAGCGGGAGGGTGGCGACGGTGAGGGCCTGCAGGGAGTACGCCGAGACCTGGAAGGTGGTGGCGGCCTCCTGCCAGCTGGTGGTGAGGAAGTTGCCGTCGAGCGCGCCGGGCGGGGCGAAGGCGACCGAGTGCAGCACGCCGTCGATGTGATCGGTGTGTTCCGCCAGCCGGTCGCTGAGCGAGGCGAGTTGCTCCTCGTTCGTGACGTCGAGCTCGACGACGGCCGGGGTCTGGGGGAGCCGTCGGGCGATGCGCTGGACCAGGCTGAGCCTTCCGTATCCGGTGAGAATCACCCGCGCGCCGTGCTCCTGGGCCAGGCGGGCCGTGTGGAAGGCGATCGAGGAGTCGGTGATGACCCCGGTGATCAGCAGGGTCTTGCCGGTGAGCAGTCCCATCAGTTCCCCATTCCGATACCGCCGTCGACGGGTATGACGGCTCCAGTGATGTAGCCCGCTTCCCGGCTGGTCAGGAACCGGACCGCGTGGGCGATGTCCTCGGGTGTGCCGAGCCGTCCCAGGGGCACGGTCCGCTGGGCCTCCTCGCGCATCTCCTTGGTGAGGAAGCCCGTCATGTCGGTCTCCACCCAGCCGGGGGCGACCACGTTCACGGTGATGTCCCGTTTGCCGAGCTCTCTGGTCAGCGAGCGGGCGAAGCCGATCATCCCGGCCTTCGCGGCGGCGTAGTTGGTCTGGCCGGCCGAGCCGGTGAGGGCGGAGCTGGAGGAGATCAGGACGATCCGTCCGTGCCGCCGCCGGATCATGCCGCGCAGGGTGCGGCGCACCAGCCGGACCGCACCGATCAGATTGGTGTCGACCACGTCCAGGAAGTCCGGCTCGGTCATCTGCACCAGCAGGGCATCCCGGGTGATCCCGGCGTTGGCGACGAGGATCTCGACCGGCCCGAGGGCCTCCTCGACCTCGCCGACGGCGCGGTCCACCTCCTCGGTCGAGGTGACGTCGCACTTCACCGCCAGCAGCCGGTCGTCGGGCGGCGCGGAGTTCCGGCAGGTCACGGCGACCGGGTTGCCGGCGTCGGCGAGCGCCGTGGCCACCGCGAGACCGATGCCCCGGTTGCCGCCGCTCACGAGAGTGGTGCGTCCAGACATGGCGTAACAGACCTCCGAGTTGCTGAACAGAAGGCAAGCGCTTGCGAGGCGGTCCGTCGTGCGAGGTGAACGGACCGACATGTGCGGCCGACGGGAAACCGAAATCTGGGCGCCGAGGAGAGCGGCGGGATAAGTGGGGCGCCCGGCAATTCGAGGGCCCAGCAAAGCCGAGCCGGGGGGAGTGTGTCAAATGGCGTCTCTGGATTGATTGGTTCCGCCCCTGGATTGATCAATTCCGTTTATTCGCGGCGGGTGCGCCGGCCGTCCGAAGGATCTTCGGGGATAAGTCGGCCGATTCGGAACCTCTCTTCGGTGATGCTTGACTGGTTGCAGTCGTCCGCTCTAGATTGAACGAGCCGGATCGTTCTGAGGCCTGGCACGGGGGATAGGGGTGAAGTTTCACTGCCTTTAGGGCGATTTGAGCGCATCGTGGCGAGCGCACCTCCCGGCGGCATCCGCCGTTTTGGGTGATTAGCTGGCATATGCCCGATGCGTGAGTCGGGGGCTTTATGGAGCCTTCTCCCGCTTTGTTTAGGCCACCGCCTCTCGTGACAACCTTCCTTATCCCTTCTCGCACTCATCCCAGGCCTGGCCTCATTCCGGCGTCCTGGGTTTCCCTTTTCGTGCCATCGGTGAACTCCTTGAAGGGTGAATTATGAGCGTAGTCAGGAAGTGCTCGTCCTATACTCGGTCCAGGGAGGGGAAAGAGGCCGGCTACTACCCGTACTTCGTGAATTTCGGGGGCCGGAGCGACGGCGCGGCTCGCCTTGCCGACGGCAGCGAAGTAGTCATGTGCGGATCAAATGACTATCTCGGTCTGAGTACTGACCCCCGAGTAACCGCTGCCGCCGCCGAGGCCGCCTCGCAATACGGCGCGGGCTGCACCGGATCCCGCCTGCTCAACGGCAACCTCGACCTGCACGAGGAGCTGGAGCGGGAGCTCGCCGACTTCTTCGGCAAGGAAGCCGCCCTGCTGCTCACCACCGGCTACCAGGCCAACCTCGGTGCCATCGGCGGACTCTGCGGCCCCGCCGACACCGTGTACGTCGACAAGGAGGCGCACGCCTCCCTCATCGACGCCGCCCGGCTCAGCCGCGCCAAGCTCCAGTGGTTCCACCACAACGACACCGAGGACCTCGCGGCGAAGCTGGCCCAGCACTCCGGGCCCGGCGGCAAGCTGGTCGCCGTCGACGGCGTGTACAGCATGGAGGGCGACCTCTGCCCGCTGCCCGAACTCCTCGACGTCTGCGACCGGTTCGACGCCACCCTGCTGCTGGACGACGCACACGGCGCCGGTGTGCTGGCGGCCGGCCGCGGCACCGCCGAGCACTTCGGGCTCACCGACCGGGTGCCGCTGATCACCCTCACCTTCTCCAAGGCGTTCGGCTCCATCGGCGGTGTGGTGCTCGGTGACGAGGACGTCGTCGAGTACCTGCGCCACCACTCGCGCAGCCTGCTGTTCTCCGCCAGCGCCAGCCCCGCCAACACCGCTGCCGCGCTCGCCTCCCTGCGCATCGTGCGCGACGAGCCGTGGCGCTGCGAGGCGGTGCTGAAGAAGGCCGACCACATGCGCAGCGAGCTGCTGGCCCTCGGCTACCGGACCGGTGAGCCCGGTACCCCCGTGGTCTCCCTGGACACCCAGGACGAGATCCACACCCTGCTCGGCTGGCGACGGCTGATGGACACGGGCGTCTACGTCAACGCGGTCCTGCCCCCGGCCGCGTCGCCGAGGCTGCGCACCAGCTACACGGCCGTGCAGACCGAGGAACAACTCGACCGCGCGCTGGCCGGGTTCGCCCTCGCCCGGGACGTCCTCGGACCGGTCCTCACCCGCGGCGCGTGACCCGGGGCGCGACGCGCGACGCGCCTGCCCGGCCCCGTTGCTCCGGTGCCGTACCCCCCGCACCTCGTACCACCCAGTGACATCCAGTGAGGGAAACATGCCCACCGCACTCATCACCGGAGCGACCGCCGGACTAGGCAAGGCGTTCGCTCAGACCCTGGCCGCGGAAGGCACCGGCCTCGTCCTGGTCGCCCGGTCCGACCGCGACCTGAAGGAACTGGCCGGGGCGTTACGAGAGGAGCACGGGGTCGCCGTGGAGGTGCTCCCGGCGGACCTGTCCACCGACGACGGCTGCGCCGCGGTCGCCGCCCGGCTGGCGGTCGGGCCCGTCGCGGAGCGCACCGACCCGCCCCCCGTGGACCTGCTGGTCAACAACGCCGGCATCGGCCACGAACGCCCCTTCCTGGCCAACGGGATCGCGGCCGAGGAGCGGCTGCTCGACCTCAACGTACGGGCGGTGCTCAGGCTCACCGACGCGGCGCTGGGGACGATGACCGGGCGCGGGCACGGCTCGATCCTCAACGTCGCCAGCGTCGCCGGAGTCGGCCCCTCCTGGCTCAGCTCCACCTACCCGGCGAGCAAGGCCTGGGTCATCTCCTTCACCGAATCGCTGGCCTACTCCCGGCAGGTCCGTGACGCGGGCGTGCGGATGACCGCACTGCTGCCCGGCTACACCCGCACCGAGTTCCACCAGAGGGCCGGCATTCCCACGACGTTCCCGCCGTCCTACCTCTGGCTGAACTCGGCCGACGTGGTCCGCACCGGCCTCGCCGACCTGCGCCGCGGCCGGGTCGTCAGCATCCCCAGCCTCCGCTACAAGGCGGCGGCCTGGGCACTGCGGCACCTGCCGCGCGGACTCAGCCGCCAGGGCGCCTGGGACATCAGCGCCGACGCCCGGTCGTGAAGCAGGTCCTGGACGTGCATCCGGACACACCGTTCACAGGGGGAACCATGGGAAGTCAGGAGAGCGTCGTGCCGGCCACCCCGGCACAGCTGAAGCTCTACACACACGCGCGGGTGTTTCCCGGGGACGCCTCGTTCAACCTCGGCGGCACCTTCCACATCCAGGGAGAGGTCGACGTCCCCCGGCTGCGCCGGGTCATCGGCCGCCTGGGCATGGGGATCAAAGCGCTCAACACCTCGTTCGAGCGGCGTGCGGGCACGGTGTACGCGGTGCACCGGCCGCCCAACGTCACCGACCCGGCCGACCTGGTACGGGTGACCACCGTCGAGGGCGAGGCCAGAGGGGTGGCCACCCGCTCGCTCGCCGCCCGCGCCGACCGGCCGATCCCGCCGGAGGCGCCCCGCCAGTACGAGTTCGAGATCTTCTGCGGCGACGACGGGCTCTTCGTCGTGCTGTCCTACTCGCACCTGGTCTGCGACGCCTACAGCTTCTACATGTTCGTCGCGGAACTGGAGCGGCTGTACGTCGACCCCGACGCCGAACTGAACCCCGCCGCCCTGGACGACCCCGGCGCCCTGGTCCAGGGGCCGCCGCCCGCCTCGGCCGCGGCCCTGGAGTTCTTCCGCGGCCAGCTCGGCCACCTCACCACCTTCACCGACGACCGGATGCTCGGCCGCCGCACCCCGACCGGCGCGATGCCCGGCCACCAGCTGCACATCGTGCTCACCGACGAGCAGGGGGCCAGGGTCACCGACCGGATCGACGCGCTGGACTGCGGCGCGTTCGCCTTCTTCCTCAGCGCCTACCTGGTCACCCTCGCCCGGATCACCGGCCGCCGCCAGGTCATCACCGGTCTGCCGCTGGCCAACCGGCGCGGCATCCGGCAGCGCCAGGCGTCCGGCTACTTCGTCAACACCCTCCCGCTGGCCGTGGACCTCACCGCCTACGAGACCTTCGGCGACCTGTGCCGGGCCATGCAGGAGACCACCCACAGCATGCTCCGCCACCAGTCCTTCGACCTGACCGCGCACCTGGCCGAGGTGTGCCCCGGCGCGGTCGGCTCCTCGCTCAACTTCAGCAGCGCCTTCACCTACTACAAGATGCCGCTGGAGATACGTATCCCCGGCTGCCACGTCGAGTCGAAGGAGCTGCCGCGCAAGCTGGCCAAGTACCCGCTGATGATGAGCGTCGAGCACTTCGGCAACCGGTTCAACGTCAACGTCGAATGCTCCGAGGAGCAGTGGCAGACCGATCCGCGAGCCGTCATGGAGCACGTCCTGGAGACGGTCTCCCGCCGCAACGAGGACGTCGCGCTGCGGGACATCCCCGGCCTCTCGCCGGAGCGTGAGAAGGCCCTCTCCCAGCTCGTCAACGGCTCGCCCGAGAGCGTCGACCACCCGGCCCACCCCTCCCTCACCAGCTGGTTCGACGAAGTGGCCCGGACCCACCCGGACCGGGTGGCCGTCCAGGACACCGCGGAGGAGGTCACCTACGCCGAACTGGCCGACCGCTCCGACCGGGTGGCCCTCGAACTGCTGCACTCGGTCCAGGGCGAACGGGTCGGCGTCGCGATGCGGCGCGGCGCCGACCTGATCGCGGTGATCCTGGGCGTGCTCAAGGCGGGCAAGTCGTACGTCCCGCTGGACCCCGGCTCCCCGTCGGCCAGGATCGGCCTGATCCTCGACTCCTTCCCCGACGGGCTGCCCCTGGTCTGCGACGAGGACCGCTGGCCCGAGCTGGAGGCCCCGCGCCTGCACGCCGACCGGCTGCTGGCCGCCCGCCCGCCGGGCCCCGCGCCGGAACCCGTCAAGGACCCGGAGACCAGCGCGTACACCATCTTCACCTCGGGCTCCACCGGCCGCCCCAAGGGCGTCACCGTCACCCACCACAACGTCATCCGGCTGCTGCGCTCCACCGAGGAGCACTTCGACTTCGGCCCCGACGACGTGTGGAGCCTCTTCCACTCGTACGCCTTCGACTTCGCGGTGTGGGAGATGTTCGGGGCCCTGCTGTACGGCGGCCGGCTGGCCGTGGTGCCCACCGACGTCGCCCGCTCGCCCGAGCAGTTCCGCGACTTCCTCACCGACCACGCGGTCACCGTCCTCAACCAGACGCCGTCCGCCTTCGGCCAGTTGCTCAAGGTCCTGCGGCCCGCCGACGCCGTCTCGCTCAACGTGCGGTACGTCGTCCTGGGCGGCGAGGCGGTGCGGTACGCCGCCCTGCGGCCCTGGTACGAGACGATGGGCGAGCAGGCCCGGCTGGTGAACATGTACGGGATCACCGAGACCACCGTGCACGTCACCCACCACGCCATCACCCCCGCCGACGTCCTCATGGAACGGGCCTCGGTGATCGGCCGCCCGCTCGCCGACCTCTCGGTGGCGGTCGTCGACGAGGACGGCCACCACTGCCCACCGGGCGTACCCGGCGAACTCGTGGTCTCGGGGCCCGGCGTGAGCCGCGGCTACCTCGGCCTGCCCGGCCCCACCGCCGAGCGGTTCGTACGCCGGGACGGCCGGCCCGCCTACCGCACCGGCGACCTCGGCTCGGTGCGCCCCGACGGCACCCTGGTGCACCTGGGCCGGATCGACCGGCAGGTCCAGCTGCGCGGCTTCCGCATCGAACTCGGCGAGATCGACAGCGCGTTGCTGTCCCTGGCCGGAGTGCGCGAATGCACCGTACTGGCCGACCAGCGGGACCCGGCACGGCCCGCGCTGACCGCCTTCGTCACCGGCACCGGCATCCACGAGGCGGAGCTCAAGCGGAGCCTGCACGGCCGGCTGCCCGCCTACATGGTGCCGGGCCGGATCGTCGTCCTGGAACAGCTGCCGCTGACCGTCAACGGCAAGGTCGACGAGCAGGCACTGCCCTGGCCGCCGACGTTGGCCGAGGCCGCCGAGGCCGCCGAGGCCGCCGTCCCGCCGGGCGGGCAGGACGCTCCCCCCGGTGACGAGGGGGCCGCCCCGACCGCCCTCGAGCGGGTGCGGGCCGTGTGGCGGACGGTGCTGCCCGGTGTGGAGTTCGGCTCCGACGACAACTTCTTCGACATCGGCGGCTCCTCCATGCACGTGGCGGACGTCCACAGCCGGCTGTCCGCCCAACTGCCCGGTGCGGAACTCGAAATGATCGATCTCTTCACCTACACCACCGTGCGCAGGCTCGCCGCGCACCTCGACGGGCTCCTGGCCGCCGGACAGGACGCCGAGAAGGGAAGCTCCTCGTGAGTGAGTTCACTGCGGCGCCCCCCGGCGCCCCCGGGCCGGACCGCGCCGCACGCCGGGGCGCGGCCACCCCGATCGCGGTGATCGGCATGGCCGGCCGCTTCCCCGGCGCCACGGGCATCGCCGAGTTCTGGAACAACATCGTCAACGGAGTGGAGTCGGTACGGGAGCTGAGCCCCGCCGAACTGCGCGCGGCCGGCCTGGACGAGACCGCCGTCGCCGACCCCGCCCGGGTGGCCGTCGCCGCCGACCTGGCCGACGCGGACCTCTTCGACGCCCGCTTCTTCGGCATCACCGCACGGGACGCGGCCCTGACGGACCCGCAGCACCGGCTGCTCCTGACCTGCGCCTGGGAGGCCATGGAGGACGCCGGCCTGGTGCCGGGGCGCACCGGCGGCCGTACCGGTGTCTACGCGGCGGGCAGCATCAGCACCTACCTGCTCAGCCAGGTGCTCCAGTCCTCCGCGCACACCGGCGAGGAGCTGACCTACCCCGCGCTCCTGGGCAACGACAAGGACTTCCTCGCCACCCGCGTCTCCTACCGTCTCGACCTCACCGGCCCGAGCATGAGCGTGGGCACCGCCTGCTCGGGATCGCTGACCGCACTGCACCTGGCCTGTGCCGCCCTGGACCGCGGCGAGTGCGAGACGGCCCTGGTCGGCGGGGTCAGCATCACCTTCCCGCAGACGGCGGGCCACCTCCACCAGGAGGGCGGGATCCTCTCCCAGGAGGGCCACTGCCGCCCCTTCGACGCCCGCTCGGACGGCACCGTCAAGGGCAACGGCTGCGGTGTCGTCGTCCTCAAACCGCTGGCCGACGCCCTCGCCGACGGCGACCGCGTCTACGCCGTGGTGCGCGGCACCGCCGCCAACAACGACGGCTCCGACAAGATCGGCTACACCGCCCCCGGCCCGGCCGGACAGCAGGCGGTCGTCCGGCAGGCCCTGGCCGCCTCCGGGGTGCCGGCCGACACCATCGGTTACGTCGAGACGCACGGCACCGGCACCGCCCTCGGCGACCCGCTGGAGCTGCGCGCCCTCGCCGCCGCCCACCGGGCGGCGGACGGCCCGGCCCCCGGCTGCGCGATCGGCAGCGTCAAGGCCAACATCGGCCACCTCGACGCGGCGGCGGGCGTCGCCGGACTGATCAAGACGGCCCTGGCGCTCCACCACGGGGTCGTTCCGCCGCTGGTCGGCTACGAGAGCCCCAACCCGCACCTCGGGCTCGCCTCGTTGCCCTACGACGTGCCGACCGGAGAGGCGGTGCGCCGCCCGCTGCGGGCGGCGGCGGTCAGCTCCTTCGGCATCGGCGGCACCAACGTCCACTGCGTGCTCGAAGCCCCGCCGGAGCAGGCCCCCTCGGTGCGGCCGGACCCGGGCACGCCGCTTCCGGTGGTGCTCTCGGCGCTGGACCAGGAGGACCTGCGGGACGTGGCCCGCGCGCTCCGCGCCCACCTGGACGAGGCGGAGCCCGCCCTGCCCGACCTCGCGCGCACCCTGTTCGCCGGACGGCGCGCGATGCCCGCGCGGCACGCCTTCACCGCCTCCTCGACGGCGGACGTACGGGCCGGACTCGACGCCTTCCTCGGCACCGGCCCCGCGCTGCCCGCGGGCGAGGGCGCCGGGGAGGCGGAGAAGGCGGTGCGGGCCTGGAACGGGGGCGAGGAGCCCGGCGCATGGGCCTTCGGACCGGCCCGTACGGTCTCCCTGCCCGCCTACCCCTTCCGCCGCACCCGGCACTGGATCGAGGCCGACCGGCCCGCCACGGGGGACGCCGTCGCCGCCGGCCCGGAGCCGGTCCGGGGGCCGGACGAGATACGGGCCCAGGTCATCGCCCTCCTCGAACAGCGCCTCGGAGTCGCCGGGATCACTCCGGAGGACGACTTCTTCGAGCTGGGCGGCGACTCGCTGCTGGCCGTCGAGATCGGATCGGTGATGCGCAAGTCGCTCGGGGGCGACTTCGACTTCGAGCGGTTCGCCGGACTGAGCGTCATCGGGGAGATGACCGAGTACGCCGTCGCCACCGCGGCACCGCTCCCGTCCGCCCCGGCCGCCCCGCGGGTCCAGGACCTGGCGGCCCCCGCCGTCCCGGCCGGCACTCCGGTGGGCCGCGTGCTGCGGGTACGCGAAGGCGAGGGGCGCACCCTCTTCCTGGTGCACCCGGCGGGCGGCACCAACTTCGTGTACTTCCGCCTCGCCCTCCACTCGGGCACCTCCCGCCCCCTCGCCGCCGCCTCCTTCCCCGACCGCGAGGCCGGGCGGCCCGACACCCTGCGGGAACTGGCCGCGCTGTACGTGGCCCAGGTCCGCGCCGAACAGCCGCACGGGCCCTACCTGCTGGGCGGCTACTCCTTCGGCGGCAACGTGCTGTTCGAGATGGCCCTCCAGCTGCGCGCGGCGGGCGAGGAGGTCGGCCCGCTGCTGATGATCGACAGCCACCCGCCCGAGGCCTACGTCGGCGGACACGTCACCGAAACCGAGTTCGACGCGGCCGTACCGCTGCTGCTGGAGTCGGCGACCGAGAACGAGGAGCAGGCCGAACTCCTCGTCAAGGAAGGCTTCGTGGACGCCTGGCGGCACAACCACGACCTGCTCAAGGGCTACTACCCCGACCGCCGGTTCGACGGCGACGCCGTACTGATCCTGGCCCGCGACGAGGAGGACGGCGCGCTCCTGGACACCATGCGCATCCGCCGTGCCGACAAGGTCCGGTCATGGGGCGTGCACATCGCGGGGCGCATCGAGGTGCTCACCACGCCGGGCGACCACTTCACGATCTTCGAGGAGGGCACCCGGCTCAAGGAACTGGCCGTGGTCTTCGACGCGGCCCTGGACCGGCTGGCCGAGACCGCGGCGGCGAAGGACGGCACCCATGCGTGACTACGGTGTGTACGTCGCCGGCCAGGACCGGCCCTCCGAACAGCGCGTGTACCAGGTGCGCGCCTCGGAGATGCTCCGCGACCCGCTCGGAGCCGTCCGCCTCAAGCGCGGCCTGGAACGCGGCCGGCTCCCCGAGGAGGCGGCCCGTGCCGCCGCCGCGGACGGCCGGCTGATCGGCAGCACGGCGGTGGGCGACGCCCACGACATGGAGGCCGCGCTCAACGCCGCCGCCGGTGCCGTGGACGACTGGGCGGCGACCCCCCTCGCCACCCGGATCGCGCTGGTCGCCGCCTTCCACGACCTCGTACGGGAGAACGAGGACGCCCTCGTCGAGCTGCTGATCACCGAGGGCCACCCGCGGCGGCTCGCCCGCTGGGAGGTGGCCGGCATGCTCGCCACCACCAGCTCCCGCACCCGCGACTGGATCGCCGGGAACCTGGAGCACCACGCGTCCGTCGACGGACGCCGGATGACGCTGCGCCGGGTGGCGGACGGTGTGGTGTGCCTCAACCCGCCGCAGAACGCCGCGGTCGCCAACACCCTCCTCGGCGTCTGGGTGCTGGCCGCCGGCAACTCCCTGGTGGTGCGGGCCCCGCGCAGCGCCGCGTACGGGGTCATGCACGCCCTGCACACCCTGGTGGTGCCCGCTCTGGAGCGGGTGGGCGCCCCCGTCGGAGTGCTCAACGCGGTCTGTGTCCCGGCGGGACCCGCCCTGGAACAGTGGCTGGAGAGCCCCCTGGTCGACGACATCATGCACTTCGGGGACAGCGTCAAGGGCGTCGAGTTCGGCGCCCGCTGCGTGGCCGCGGGCAAGAAGCCGGTGCTGGAACTGGCCGGCAACGACACCGTGGTCGTATGGCGCGACGCCGACCTGGACCGGGCGGCGGAGGCGCTCGCCGAGGCGTTCTACGGCTCCGGCCAGATCTGCATGGTGCCCAACTGCGTGGTGGTGCACCCCGCCGTCGCGGACGAACTGCTGGAACGGCTGGCCGCCCGCGCCCGGACCATCCGTCCCGGATACCCCGAGCAGGACGACGCCCTGCTCTCCCCGGTGCTGCGCACCGACGCGTTCTTCGAGGCGCTCGAGGAGTCGCTGGCCTCCGGTGCCCGCCTGGTCTGCGGCGGCCGGCGGCTCGGCGTCGACGGCGAGCCGGACGACACGGCCGGCACCTTCCTGGAACCCACCGTGCTGCGCGTCGACGGGCTCAAAGGGGCCCGCGGCCTGCGGACCGTGCGCCACGAGACGTTCTTCCCGCTGCTGCCGGTCGTCGTGCCCGAACCGCCCCGGGCCGGGACCGACCCGGAGCCGGCGGACCGCGAACTCCTGGACGAGATCACCTCGTTCGTCAACACCAACGAGTACGGACTGCGCAACTCCCTGTGGGCGCGGGACCCCGCGGTGGTCGACCGGTTCGTCGCCCGGGTCCGCAACGGCGGCCTGCTCAAGGTCAACGACTCGCACATCGGCTTCCTGCCCCTGCTGCCCTCGCACGGCGGCACCGGCCTGACCGGCGGCCCCGGCGGCGAGGCCAACTACCCGGCGCTGCGCACCTCCCACCTCCAGGGCGTCAGCGTGGCCGTCGACGCACGGCCCGGCGACGCCGTCTCCACCGCCCCGGACCGCCCCCGAGACCTGGACGAAAGGCGCACCCCGTGATGCGATCCATGAACTCCGCGCGCGAAGCGTGCGAGAAACACCTCCCCGGCCTCACCGAAGCGCTCGCCGACGTGCCCCTGTCGACCCTGGAGGCCCCCGGCGGCCCCGGCCTCGACGCCTTCCGGCGCAGCGGCGGCCCGGGGCTGCTGATCCCCACGACGAGCGGCGGGGCCGGTGCGACGGCACTCGAAGCGGTCCGGGTCACCCGGGCGCTCGGCGCGCTCTCGCCGTCCCTCGGGGTGGCCAGTGCCATGCACCACTTCTCCACCGCGGGCCTGGTCGCCCTGGTCTCCTCCGCCCAGGCCCAGGGCCCGGAGTGGCTGCTCATCGAGGGCATCGCCAGGGACCGGCTGCTCGTGGCCTCGGGCTTCGCCGAGGGGCGCACCGGGTCGGGCATCCTCGACGCCTCGGTGACCGCACGTAAGGTCGACGACGGCTACCTGGTGAACGGAACGAAGAAGCCGTGCAGCCTGTCCCGTTCGATGGACCTCCTCACCGCGAGCGTCGCCCTGCGGCACGAGGACGGCAGTACGGCCCTCGGGGTCGCCCTGGTCCCGGCCGCCTCGCCCGGCATCACCCGGGAACCGTTCTGGGGAGCGCCGTTCCTGGCGGGCGCCGAGAGCGACCAGGTCATCCTGGAGGACGTCCACGTACCGCCGGAGCTGATGCTGCTGCCCCAGGTGGAGCTGGGCGCAGGCCTGGACACCCTGCAGACCGTCGGCTTCGTCTGGTTCGAGCTGCTGGTGGCGTCCGTGTACACCGGCGCGGTCGCCCGGCTGGCCGAGGCGGCGCTGCGCTCGGGCCGCGGCCCCGCCGCCGAACGGGCGACGCTGCTCACCGGCGCGGAGTCGGCCGCGGCCCTCGTCGAGAACGTGGCGCGCACGGTGGACGAGGGCCCCGTCGGCAACGAGGAGCTGGGCGCGGCGCTGACCGCCCGGTACGCGGTGCAGGAACTGCTGGTCGAGACCGCCGACCGGGCGGCCGAACTGCTCGGCGGCCTCGCCTTCGCGACCTCCCCGGACGTCGGCCAGCTCCTCGCGGTGAGCCGCGCGCTCGCCTTCCACCCGCCGTCCCGGATCTCCGCGGCGCAGGCGCTGCTGGACCACCACGCCGGCGAACCGCTGCGGATCGGGTGACGCGATGACCGCGAGCAGCACCGCCCTCGGCGCGACGGTCCAGGCGCCCGCCGGGGAAGCCCCGCTCCCCCTGGCCGAGCGCTACCGGGCCCACCTCAGCACCGGACGCGCCACCCTGGGCGAACTCCTGGGCGGCGACGCGGAGGTGTCGTCCTCCGGGGCCCGCCTGCGCACGGCCGCCGGCCGTGACTACCTCAACTGCGGCGGCTACGGGGTCTTCCTGACGGGGGCCTGCCACCCCCGCGTGGTCGCCGCCGTCGAGCACCAGATCCGCACCCTCCCGCTCTCCTCCCGGATGCTGCTGGAGCCCAGGGCCGCCGACGCCGCCGAGGCACTGGCCCGGGTCACGCCGCCCGGACTGGAGCGCGTCCACTTCACCAACTCCGGTGCGGAGGCGGTCGAGTGCGCCCTCAAACTGGCCCGCGCACACGGCCACCGCCGGATCGTCTCCGCCCGGGGCGGGTACCACGGCAAGACCCTGGGCGCGCTGTCGGCCACCGGACAGCCGCTGTACCAGGACCCGTTCCTGCCGCTGCTGGACCGCGTGCACATCCCGTACGGGGACGCCGAAGCCCTCGCCGAGGTGCTCGGGGACGACGGCTCCGACGCGGTGGTGCTGCTGGAGCCGGTGCAGAGCGAGGCGGGCGTGATCCTGCCGCCGGACGGCTACCTCACCGAGGTGGCCGCACTCTGCGCCCGGACCGGAGCCTTCTTCGTCCTGGACGAGGTGATGACCGGACTCGGCAGGACCGGCCTGTGGTGGGGCGCCCAACGCGAGGGCGTGGTGCCCGACGTACTGCTGGTCGGCAAGGCGCTCAGCGGGGGAGTGGTCCCCGTGGCGGCGGCCGTCGCCACCGAACGCGCCTACCGGCCCTTCGACCGCGACCCCTTCCTGCACACCTCGACCTACTCGGCCGCCCCGATCGCGATGGCCGCCGCCGAGGCGGCCGTCACCGTGATCGAACAGGAGGGGCTGGTGGACCGTGCCGCCGCACTCGGCACGGAACTGCTGGCCCTGGTGCGCACGGCTCTTCACACGAACTGCCCGCACCTGGTACGCGAGGTGCGCGGCCGGGGGCTGCTCATCGGCGTGGAGTTCCGGGACGCGGGCCTGGCGGGGGAGTTCCTGCTGGAGATGCTCGACCGGGGCGTGCTGCTGAACCACTCCCTCAACGCCCACGCGGTGGTCCGCCTCACCCCGCCCGCCGTGCTCACGGCGGCGGAGGTGCGGCAGCTGGGCACGGCGGTCGAGGGAGCCGCCCGTGCCCTGGCCGACCGTTTCAACGAGAACCCGGGAGGACCCGAATGCGCGCGGTAGAGATGGAGATCGGATCGGAGACGGTCGGACCGCGGGAGGCCTACGCCCTGGTCCGGGACTTCGCCCGGTACCCGGAGCTGGTCGAGTCCGTACGGTCGGTCACCGTGCACCCGCCGGCCCCCGGCGGGGAGACGCACAGCGACTGGGAGGTCGACTTCCGCAGCGGGGTGCTGACCTGGTCCGAGGCGGACGTCTTCGACGACGAGGGGCTGACGGTCTCCTTCCGCCAGACCGAGGGGGACTTCGAGGAGTTCACCGGTCAGTGGGAGGTCACGGGCGACGGGTCCGGCGGGTGCCGGGTGCGGTTCACGGCCAAGTTCGACTTCGGCCTGCCCAGCCTCGCCGGCATCATCGACCCGGTCGCCGAGCGCGTCCTCCAGGAGAGCGTCGCCCGCATCCTCACCACCCTGCTCGGCCTGCCGGCCGCGGCTGCCCCGGCCCAGGGGCGGGCCGCCTGATGGACGCGGCGAACAGGTTCGAGTCGCCCGTCACCTACCGGCTGCTGCGCGCCGAGTACTTCGTCGCGCTGGTGGGCTGCTCGGTCCTGTTCCTGATGCACCTGGACGAGGTGCGCTGGCCGGTGGCGCTCGGGATGTTCCTGTACATCGACCTGATCGGCTACCTGCCGGGGGCCCTCGCCCACCGCCGGGCCCGCGGCGGACCGGTGCCGCGCGTCTACTACGTCCTCTACAACACCATGCACAGCTGGCTGACCGCGGGCGCGGTGGTCGCGCTGTGGATCTGGCTGGTCGGGCCCGAGTGGGCGCTGCTGGCGGTGCCGATCCACCTGTGCGGGGACCGGGGCCTGCTCGGCAACTTCCTCAAGCCCTTCTCCGTACCCTTCGAGCCGCAGCGGCTCCCCGCCTTCGAGGCGTTCGAGGCGGAGACGAGGGAACCCGGCCGTGCGACGTCCACGACCGGAGCCGTGGGCGGTGGTCGCGGATGACCGTCGACCCCGTGGCGGCCGCCACGGACCCCGCCGAACTGCTGCGCGCCCACGCGGACCACCCGAGCGCCTTCCTCGCGCTCAACTCCCGGACCCGGCACTACTCGGGGCGCGGCGCCGAGGGCCTCATCGCCTACCGGAGGGCGGGGCGGTTCGTGGCGCAGTTCGGCGGCCCGTTCGCCGCCCCCGGCCAACGGGCCGCGCTGCTCGACGAGTTCCTCGGCTCCCTGCGCGCGAGCGGCGGGCGTGCCCGGCTGACCGCCGTGCAACTGCGGGCGCAGGACGTGCGGCTGTACGAGGACCGCGGCTTCACGGTGAACCGGATCGGCAGTTCGTACAGCATCGACCTGACCCGCTTCACCCTGTCGGGCAAGCCGCTCGCGAAGGTCAGGCAGAACGTCTCCCGGGCCCGCCGGGAGGGGTGCACGGTGACCGAGGTCTCCGGGAGCGAGCACTCCCTGCGATCCGGCCTGGACGCCCTCGACGCCGCCTGGCTGCGCGCCAAGGGCCGCCACGTCAAGGAACTCCGCTTCCTGATCGGTGAACGCGGCGGCCCCGGCGCCCCGCTGCGCCGCACCTTCGTGGCCCGCCGCGACGGGCGCACGCTGGGCTACATCACCTACTCCCCGGCCTGGGGCAGCCGGCCGGGCTGGCTCTACGACCTCACCCGACGGGAGCCCGACGCCCCCTGCGGCACCGTGGAGCTGATCAACCTCACGGCCGTCCAGCGCTTCCAGGAGGAGGGGGCGCAGTGGCTGCACCTCGGCCTCACCCCCTTCGCCTCCCTCGACACGGAGCCCGAACCCGCCTCCGCCTCCCCGGTGCTGACCAGAGCCGTCCGGCTGCTCGGCACGCACGGCGGCGCGGTCTACCCGGCGCGCAGCCAGGAGGCGTTCAAACGGAAGTGGGCGCCGCACTCGGTGGACCCGGAGTACGCCGCCTTCCAGGGCGGAGTGCGCCCGTTGGCCGTCTGGCGTCTGCTCCGCCTCACCGGCGCCGTGTGAACCCCCTTCGATCCCCGCAACCATGGAGGAACCGATATGACACAGTCGACGGACACCACCGTCCCCGTCCCCGTAGAGGCCGACTGGGACCGCGCGCCCAGCGTGCTGGAGGGGGCCAAGACCCTGGAGCTGACGCCGGAGCGGTGCGGACTGCCGTACTGGTTCGAGCACGTGGCGTCCGGCATGCTGGGCCGGCTCGCGGACGGCACCGTCACCTCCGAGCCGCCCACCGCCGCGGTGACCGAGCCCGGACCGCTGCGGGACGCGCTGCTGGCCGAGTTCTCCTTCCGCCACCTGGCGGAGGAGAAGGCCGCCCGCGCCCTGTCCTTCCTGGTCTTCCACGCCCCCGACACCGCCTGTCTGGAGTTCTTCTCCACCCAGCTGGTCGACGAGGCCCGGCACGCCCGCGCCTTCCGCGACCACCTGCTGCGGCTGGGCGTGCCCGCGGCCGAACTGGCGGCGACCGTGGAGAAGGCGGCGGGGGCCGCGAGCGCGGCGGTGCTCGATCCGCTGGAGGAGTTCGGCCTGCGGGTGCTGCGCGACAACGGTGACTTCTACGGCGGCGTACTCGTCCTGACGGTGCTGGTGGAGGGTGTGCTGGCACCCGCCGCCGAACTGAGCGAGCGCAAGTGGCGGCCGCTGGACCCCGCCGCGGCGCTGGTGGAGCGCGGCGCCAACATGGACGAGATCCGTCACCTGGCGGTCGGCAGTGCGGTCGTGCGTCGGCACCTGACGGAGCGTCCGGAGGAGAACGCGCGACTGCTGGAGATCATCCAGGAGGGCCGCCGGCTGTGGGCCGGACTGCCGATGGTCGACCTGCTGTTCACCCGGGAGTCGCTGTTCCAGCAGGGGCTGGCCGAGCACGCGGAGCTGATCGGCGACTACGAGATCTGGCCGGGCCGCCGGCTGGTGGACACCGGCGTCCAGGAGCGGATGGAGGCCGCCGACCGCTGGTCGCGTGAGACGCAGGACCAGCGACTGGAGTACATGCTGCTCGGTGAGGCCGTCGACCCCACCTGATCGGACACCGGTCATGGCTCCATGGAACCCGATGGCCACCCGGACCGCGAGCGACGGCACGAGCCTGTGGACAACCTTATCCACAGGGGGTCGCGGGATCCGGCGGACCGCGGGACCGTCGAGCCATGAACCAGCACCACGCATCCACGGGCCCGGCCGACGGCCGGCAGATCACCCTGCGCGGCCCCGCCGAACTCGCCGACGCCCTGCCCTATCTGATGGGGTTCCATCCCGACGACAGCGTCGTGATGGTGGCCCTGCACGGGGGCAGGGGCCGGTTCGGCGGCCGGCTCCGGCTCGGAATTCCGCAGGCTCCCGATGACTGGGGGCCGGTCGCCGAGCACCTGGCCCAGAGCCTGATCTCGGGCAGCGAGCGCCGTGCCGGGCGGCCCGACGCGATCTTGATCTTCCTCTGCCAGGACTCGCCGGACGGCGAGAGCGGCCGCCTGACCATGGAGCGCCTGCGGCCGTTCGCCCAGAGTCTGCGTACGGCGTGCGGAGCGCTCGACGTGCCCGTGCTCGAAGCGCTCTGCATCTCGGACGGCCGCTACTGGTCCTACTGCTGCCCCGACCCCCGGTGCTGCCCGCCCCAGGGAAACCCCCTGGCCATGCCGGGTACGACGGTGATGGCCGCCGCGGCTGCCTATGCCGGGATCCAGGTCCGGGGGACGCTGCGCGAGATGGAGGCGCGGCTCGCTCCCTGGCAGGCACCGGACGACGCCTACGCACAGTTGCAGGCGCTGGACCGGGCCGCGCCGTCGCTGGTGCCCCGCATCCTGGACGAGGGGACCAAGGCCCAGGTGGCGAAGGAGACCCTCGCGCTCGCACACACCCTCATGGGCCGCCTCGACAGGGCGCAGCCCGCTCCGGAGGCCGTCTGCGACTTCGGGGACGACCAGCTCATCGACGAGGACGAGGCCGCCGCCGTCATCCTCGGCCTCCAGGACCGGGAGACCCGGGACAGGGCCGCGGCCTGGATGGAAGGCCCCGACGGCCACCGCGCGCTGAGGCTGTGGCGGACGCTCGCCCGCCGCTGCGTCGGGCCGTACGGCGAGCACGCGGCGGCCCCCCTGACCCTGGCGGGCTGGGTCTCCTGGTCCACCGGTGACGAGCCCGGCGCACGGGTCGCTCTGACGATGGCGCTCCGCGCGGACCCGGAGTACACGTTCGCCCAGTTGCTGCACCGGGCGTGCAACGAGGGGCTGGACCCGGAGGCGCTGCGCCGCTGCCTGCGGGGTGACGGTGAGGGTGAGGGGCCCGGGGCGGCGGGTGCCGAGGAGGCCGGGGAGGTGACGGGGGCCGTGTCAGCCGGGCGGCCGGCTCCGCACGTCCGTGGAGCCGGGCCGGCGGCGAACCGGGCACGGCGGCGCGGGAGCGGGCGCCGGCCGACGGGCACCGGGAGCAGGAAGCGGACGCGCGGCGCCGTCCGGCCGGGGCCCGCCAGGGCCCGGTCGGCGGTGGCCGCACGCCGGGTGCGGGACATCCGGCGGTACGGCAGGCGGGGCACCGGCACACGCCGCTGAGGGCGGCAGGCCCGGCCCCGGGACGCGCCGGGCGGGCCCGCCGCGGACCGCTTGGACGGGAGCGGACGGGAACAGACGGGTACGGACGGGAGCGGACGGGTGCGGCCGTGCCCGGCCAGGTCCGGCCGTGCCCGGGATCTCCCCGGTCACCGGAGCACCGAAGGGAGTGTTTATCGTCAGGCAGACGACTATGATCACGGCATGCCGCCCTACGACCCGTCGACCTTCCCGTCCTTCGCCGTCACCGTGGACCTGGTCGTGCTCACGGTCCGCCGCCACGCGCTCTGCGCACTGGTGGTCCGCCGCGGGGAAACCCCGTTCCAGGGCCGGTGGGCGCTGCCCGGCGGCTTCGTCAGGGCCGACGAGGACCTCGCATCCGCGGCGGCGCGCGAGCTCGTCGAGGAGACGGGGCTGTGCGCCCACGACCCGGCGAAGCCGGCCGTGGGCAACGGCGCGCACCTCGAACAGCTGGCCACCTACGGCGACCCGGCGCGCGACCCCCGGATGCGGGTCGTCAGCGTCGCGCACCTGGCCCTCGCCCCGGATCTGCCCGCGCCCCGTGCGGGCGGGGACGCCCACAGCGCCCGCTGGGCCCCCGTCGAGGATCTCCTGCGCCCCGGCACCGGGCGGGAGGGCGAGCAGGCGACGCCGCTCGCCTTCGACCACGCGCGGATCCTCGCCGACGGGGTGGAGCGCGCTCGCTCCAAGATCGAGTATTCCTCGCTGGCCACGGCGTTCTGCCCACCGGAGTTCACGGTCGGTGAGCTGCGCCGGGTGTACGAGGCGGTGTGGGGCGTGGTGCTCGACCCCCGCAACTTCCACCGCAAGGTCACCGGAACGCCCGGTTTCCTGGTGCCCTCCGGCGGCACCACCACGCGGCAGGGCGGCAGGCCGGCCCAGTTGTTCCGGGCCGGCGCGGCCACGGTGCTCAATCCGCCGATGCTGCGGCCGGAGGTCTGAGGGCGGGTCCCGCGGCGGCGGCCTGGGGGATGCGGAACACCCGCGGGCCCACTGCTGCACGAAAAGTCGGAAATGTCGCGTTATGTTGCTGCGGTACCCCTCTGCCGCCGAGCGGTCTCACCTTCCGCGAGAGAACGCGAGAGAAGCGATGCTCCAGGCCATCGGACTCACCAGCACCCCCCGCCGCGACGCTCCGCCCGCCGTGGACGACCTGACCTTCGAGGCCCCGCCCGGCCGCGTCACCGCCCTGCTGGGCGCCCCCGGCGCGGGCAAGACCGCGGCCCTGCGGCTGATGCTCGAACTCGATTCCGGCCGGGGCGTCGCCTACTTCCGCGGCAGGCCGCTGCACCGCATCCCCCACCCCGCGCGCGAGGTGGGCGTGCTGCTCGGTGACGTACCGGGCCACCCCTCCCGTACGGCCCGCGGTCAGCTCCGGATGCTCTGCGCGGCCGCCGGAACGCCCGCGACCAGGGCCGACGAGGTGCTCGAGGTCGTGGGCCTGGCGGGGCTCGGGGACCAGCGCCTGGGCACCCTCTCGGTGGGGATGGACCGCCGGCTCGGCCTTGCCTCCGCCCTGCTCGGGGATCCGCACACCCTCGTCCTGGACGAACCCGCCGAGGGCCTGTCCCCGCGCGAGAACAGCTGGCTGTACGGGCTGCTGCGCGCCCACGCGGCGCAGGGCGGCACGGTCCTGTACGCCACCGCCGACCCCAAGGAGGCCGCCCGTACGGCCGACCGCGTCGTCACCGTCGACGGCGGCCGCCTCGTCGCGGACCAGGAGGTCGCCGCGTTCGCCCGTACCCGGCTCCGCCCCCGCGTCGCCGTCCGGACCCCGCACGCGGCCCGGCTCGCCGCGGTCGTGAGCCGGGAGGCGCGGGCCGCACAGCGCTCCATCGAGGTGGTCCCCGAGGCCAACGGCCGGCTGACCGTCTACGGCAGCACCTGCGCCGAGGTCGGGGACACCGCGTTCCGGCACGGCGTCCCGGTGCACCAACTCGCCGACGAGATCGGGGACGCCGGCCCGGCCGCCCCGCCGTCGGACGGCTACGAGGCGTGCCGTCCCTCCGCGGTGGCCCTCTCCGAACTGCCCCCGCCGATCCGGGCACGCCCCGCACGCGGGCCGCTGCGCCCGCTCCGGTACGAGCTGCGGCGCTCCCTCGGTGTCAGGACGACGACCATGATCATGGCGTCCGTGCTGCTGGTCTCCGCCGCGCTCTCCGTCCTGCTGGCCCGCACCGGCGGCACCCCCCTGCCGCGCACGCTCGCCGCCTGGCCCGAGCTGCTGCCGCTGCCTCCCGCCGCCCTGGGCGCGGGCATCCTGGGCGCACTCTCCTTCGGCGACGAGTTCCGCTACCCGGCGCTCGCCACCGGGCGCGGCACCGTGCCCCGCCGGATCGGCCTGCTGCTGGCCAAGCTGACGGTGACCGCGGGTCTCGCCCTCCTGCTGGCGGTCCTCGCCGTGGGCTGCGGCGCGCAGAGCCTCCGGCTCCTCTACGGGCCGGAGTTGATCACCGTTCCGCCCAACGTCGTCGCGCTCGGAGCGAGTTGGGCGGGCCTGGCGGTGGGCTGCGCCTGGGCGGGGCTGCTCGCGGCGGGCGTCTTCCGGGTGGCCGGGGCGGGCATCGCCGCCGTACTGGCTGTCCCGGTGCTGGTGGTTCCGCTGGTGCAGAAGGTGTTCGAGGCCCCGTCCGCGCGTTCGGTCACGGGGCTGCCGGGCAGGCTGCGCGAACTGGCCTGGTGGCAGCTGCCGCAGGAGGCGGACCGCTGGGTCCTGGCCGTCGCGCGGGTGGTGGCGCAGCCCGTGGGCGCCGCGCTCGCACTGTCGTTGTCGGCCCTGGTCTGCGCATATCTGTTCACCAGCCTTCGCGGAAAGGTGCGTTGGTGATCACCGCGCCCCGGCGTCGAGGAGAGGAGCCCGTAACTCCCTAGGAAATGCCTGGTTCATACGGATATAGCGTCAATTGCGGCGCGGGCGCCGATCACCCTTTCGTGTGCTTTTCACCAAAGACCTCAAGGGGCGGACGAGCCGCGCCGACAAAGGATGCGTGAGTACCCTTGCGCACACCATGATGACCGCCGCCCGCTCCGCCGATTCCGGCCTGGCCGGCTCGGGCGAACTCGATCGCCATCCCTACACGGAGGCGCCGGCCGGCGAGCGCGCCGCGGCCCGGCCCTGGGGCGGGTCCGATTCCGAGTTGGGGCGGGCGAGCCGGCGGGGAGCGGCCAGCCGAGGGCGCGGCCTGCACGGCCAACTCGTCCAGCAGCTGGGCCAGATGATCGTCTCCGGCGACCTCGGCGCGGACCGCCCCCTCGTTCCCGAGGAGATCGGCCAGCGGTTCGAGGTCTCCCGCACCGTCGTACGCGAGTCCCTGCGCGTCCTCGAGGCCAAGGGGCTCGTCAGCGCGCGCCCCAACGTGGGGACGCGGGTCCGCCCGGTCAGCGACTGGAACCTGCTGGATCCCGACATCATCGAATGGCGCGCCTTCGGCCCGCAGCGCGACGATCAGCGCCGTGAACTGGCCGAGCTCCGCTGGACCATCGAGCCGCTCGCCGCCCGCCTCGCCGCCGGGCACGGCCGTGAGGATCTTCAGCAGCGCCTCGGCGACATGGTGGAGATCATGGGGCACGCGATGGGGCAGGGGGACACGATCACCTTCTCCCGCGCCGACGCCGAGTTCCACGCCCTGCTGATCCAGGCCGCGGGCAACCGGATGCTCGAACACCTCTCCGGCATCGTCTCGGCCGCCCTGCACGTCTCCGGCGGCCCGGTCACCGGCTGCGACCGGCCGGGCGAGGCCTCGCTCGGCCACCACGCGCGCATCGTCGACGCCCTGGCCGCGGGCGACTCCTCGGGGGCCGAGACGGCCATGCGCCAGCTGCTCGTCGTCCACCCCGACGTGGAACGTGTGGTTCCCGCCCCGCGCGAGCACTGACCGGTCCGCGGCCGGGGTGGCCAGGCCCTGTGCCGCCGGACCGCACGGGTCCGGCGGCACAATTGTGAGGGGAAGTCTGATCTGTCACGGTTCGTCGCCGATGGGGTGTGACTCGGGCCACGCGGATTGGGCGTAACACTCCTCGAAGCAGCGCGATGACTTAAGAGGTGACCGCCGCGGAAGGAATACAGCAGCCCTTGGGTGCGCTGTTCAGTTCTGAGGCCAAACCCGCGCCGTCGACGACATCCCCAGTCGGCGGTCGTCGGTTCCAGCCCGCTCCAGGGCCGGGCCGGAAGCCGTTTCCATCGTTCCGAGAGGTTGTTCGTGTCGGCCAGCACATCCCGTACGCTCCCGCCGGAGATCGCCGAGTCCGAGTCTGTGATGGCGCTCATCGAGCGGGGAAAGGCTGATGGGCAGATCGCCGGCGATGACGTGCGTCGGGCCTTCGAGGCTGACCAGATTCCGCCAACCCAGTGGAAGAATGTTCTGCGCAGCCTCAACCAGATCCTCGAGGAAGAGGGTGTGACGCTGATGGTCAGTGCCGCGGAGTCGCCGAAGCGCGCCCGCAAGAGCGTCGCAGCGAAGAGCCCGGTCAAGCGCACCGCCACCAAGTCCGTCGCGGCGAAGACCACCGTGACGAGAACCGCCGCGGCCCCCGCCGCCCCGGCGGCCGAGAGTGCGGACGCGGTGGCCGGCGACGCCGTCGCTGCCGCCCCCGCGAAGAAGGCGGCAGCCAAGAAGACGGCTGCCAAGAAGACCGCCGTGAAGAAGACGGCGGCCAAGAAGACAGCGGCGAAGAAGTCCGGCAAGCAGGACGACGAGCTGCTCGACGGTGACGAGGCCGTCGAAGAGGTCAAGGCCGGCAAGGGCGAGGAAGAGGAGGGCGAGGGCGAGAACAAGGGCTTCGTCCTCTCCGACGACGACGAGGACGACGCGCCTGCCCAGCAGGTCGCCGTCGCCGGCGCCACCGCCGACCCGGTCAAGGACTACCTCAAGCAGATCGGCAAGGTCCCCCTCCTCAACGCCGAGCAGGAGGTCGAGCTGGCCAAGCGCATCGAGGCGGGTCTCTTCGCCGAGGACAAGCTGGCCAACGCCGACAAGCTCGCGCCGAAGCTCAAGCGCGAGCTGGAGATCATCGCCGAGGACGGCCGGCGGGCCAAGAACCACCTCCTGGAGGCCAACCTCCGCCTGGTGGTCTCCCTGGCCAAGCGCTACACCGGTCGCGGCATGCTCTTCCTGGACCTGATCCAGGAGGGCAACCTCGGTCTGATCCGCGCGGTCGAGAAGTTCGACTACACCAAGGGCTACAAGTTCTCCACGTACGCCACCTGGTGGATCCGTCAGGCGATCACCCGCGCCATGGCCGACCAGGCCCGCACCATCCGTATCCCGGTGCACATGGTCGAGGTCATCAACAAGCTCGCGCGCGTCCAGCGCCAGATGCTCCAGGACCTGGGCCGTGAGCCCACCCCGGAGGAGCTGGCCAAGGAGCTCGACATGACCCCCGAGAAGGTCATCGAGGTCCAGAAGTACGGTCGCGAGCCGATCTCGCTGCACACCCCGCTCGGCGAGGACGGCGACAGCGAGTTCGGTGACCTGATCGAGGACTCCGAGGCCGTCGTCCCGGCGGACGCGGTCAGCTTCACCCTCCTCCAGGAGCAGCTGCACTCGGTGCTCGACACGCTCTCCGAGCGTGAGGCCGGTGTGGTCTCGATGCGCTTCGGCCTCACCGACGGCCAGCCGAAGACACTGGACGAGATCGGCAAGGTCTACGGCGTGACGCGTGAGCGCATCCGTCAGATCGAGTCGAAGACGATGTCGAAGCTCCGTCACCCGTCGCGTTCGCAGGTCCTGCGCGACTACCTCGACTAAGAGCGAGGGTTTCACCGGGGGAACGGGAGTTCCACCGGCCGAGGGCCCGGTTCCCTCCAGGGGAACCGGGCCCTTTGGCGTGTCCGCGGGTGCGGAGGCGGACAGGCTGGATCACGCTGGGTGGACCGTTGCCACCTCAGTGTCAGGAGCCTTCATGCCCCGTCCCGTCGTCCGTGCCCTGACCGGGGCCCTCGCCCTGACCACCGCTGCCGCCGTGCTGCCGCTCGCCTCGCCGGGCCCGGCGGCCGCGGACAGCATCGTCGTCGGAGGACAGCCCGCCCCCGTGGCGGACAGCCCCTGGGCGGTGGCCCTGTCGAGCCGTGACCGGTTCGGAGGGGCGCGCTCGGGGCAGTTCTGCGGCGGCGTCGCCGTGGCGCCCACGAAGGTCCTGACGGTTGCCCACTGTCTGAGTGAAGAGGCGCTCGGCGGACCGGTGAGCCGGGTGAAGGACCTCCGCGTCATCGCCGGGAGGGACCGGCTCGGCGACAGGACCGGCCAGGAGATCCCGGTCCGGGGGGTCTGGGTCAATCCGGCGTACGACCCCGCCACCAACGCCGGGGACCTCGCGGTGCTGACCCTGTCCCGGGCCCTGCCGAAGGGCGGCGTCATCCCCATGGCCCGCGCCGGGGACGAGGCGTACCGGGCCGGGACGGCCGCGGCCGTCTACGGGTGGGGGGACACGACCGGACGCGGCACGTACGCCTCCGTGCTGCGCTCCGCGCGCGTCCAGGTCCTGCCGGACCGTGAGTGCGCCCAGGCCTACCCGGGCGGCCAGGAGGGCACGTACGACGCCTCAGGGATGCTCTGTGCGGGCGACCCGGCGGGTGGGCGGGACGCGTGCCAGGGCGACAGCGGCGGGCCGCTGGTGGCCCGTGGGCGGCTCATCGGCCTGGTCTCCTGGGGGAGCGGCTGCGGGCGCGTCGGCAGCCCCGGGGTCTACACCCGGGTCTCGGCCGCCCTGGGCTGGGCCGAGGGCCGCGTCTGAGCGGCCGAGCGGGCAGCCGGGAGCTGCGGACGTACGAGAACGGGCGGCGCCCCTGGAGGGGGGTGCCGCCCGTCGGCCGGTCCTGGACCGGCCCCTGGCTCGTCGTGGATGCGAGGTGTCAGTGTTGTTCCTCGTCGGCAGCAGTCGCCTGCACGGCGGTGAGCCGATCCGTCTCATCCTGTATTTCCGCGGCGATCTTCTTGAGTTCCGGCTCGAACTTGCGCCCGTGGTGGGCGCAGAAGAGCAGTTCACCGCCGCTGATCAGGACGACGCGCAGATAGGCCTGGGCGCCGCAACGGTCACAGCGGTCTGCTGCGGTCAGCGGGCTCGCGGGGGTCAGAACAGTAGTCACGTCGCCTCTTCTCTAGCTCGACGAGCTGTCGTACCAGGGTCAACATCCAACCAGGCCGAAAACGTTCCCGCTCGTGGCTTTTCTTCGAAACTTCTTCTCGGGATGGCTGTCAGTTGCCGGTTGGCGGCGAATGTGCCGTATGCGGAGCGCTACGGTTTCGCATTGCTTGTCTCGGGGGTCGGTCCCTCCGGCCGGCTTGCCGGTTTGTTCATGAGGACGTGCCCGGAGCCTAAATGGTTCATGCCTCGAAGGGAACGTGATGTGCACGTCACTCCGACGAATGATCGAACATCCATGCGAGCCCGGATGAGGCTCGACTAGCATAAGGATTCCCCGAGGGTGGCGTTACAACCGCTCTACCAGGCCTCTGTAGGCTCTCAGCGGCAACCGAAGCCGACCGTGATACCCACCAAGGGCCCAGATGAAATTCAGCGAGGAGCGAACCGCGTGACCGCCGAAACGTCCGTGCCGTCCACCGCGATGCTGACCGCAGCAGGCGGCGACCGGGACAGCTCCAACTACACCGCGCGGCACCTTCTCGTCCTCGAAGGACTTGAGGCGGTCCGCAAGCGCCCCGGGATGTACATCGGGTCCACCGACAGCCGCGGGCTCATGCACTGCCTCTGGGAGATCATCGACAACTCCGTCGACGAGGCCCTGGGCGGTCACTGCGACCAGATCGAGGTCATCCTCCACGACGACGCCTCCGTGGAGGTCCGGGACAACGGCCGTGGCATCCCCGTGGACGTCGAGCCCAAGACCGGCCTCTCCGGCATCGAGGTCGTCATGACCAAGCTGCACGCCGGAGGCAAGTTCGGCGGCGGCTCCTACGCGGCCTCCGGCGGTCTCCACGGCGTCGGCGCCTCCGTGGTCAACGCCCTCTCCGCCCGCCTGGACGTCGAGGTCGACCGCAACAGCGCCACCCACTCCATCAGCTTCCGGCGCGGCGTCCCTGGCATGTTCACCGAGCAGGGCCCCGACAGCCCCTTCGACCCGGCCAACGGCCTGCGCAAGGGCAAGCGGGTCCCCAAGACCCGTACCGGTACCCGGGTCAGGTACTGGGCGGACCGGCAGATCTTCCTCAAGGACGCCAAGCTCAACCTGGAGACGCTCCACCAGCGGGCCCGCCAGACGGCCTTCCTCGTCCCCGGCCTCACGATCGTCGTCCGCGACGAGCGGGGGATCGACGGCGAGGGCAAGACCGAGGAGACGTTCCGCTTCGACGGCGGCATCAGCGAGTTCTGCGAGTACCTGGCGCAGGACAGGGCCGTCTGCGACGTCCAGCGGCTGACCGGCACGGGTACGTTCAAGGAGACCGTCCCGGTCCTCGACGAGCGCGGTCACATGACCGCGACCGAGGTCACCCGGGAGCTGGGTGTCGACATCGCGCTGCGCTGGGGGACCGGCTACGACACCACCGTCCGCTCGTTCGTCAACATCATCGCCACCCCCAAGGGCGGCACCCACGTCAGCGGCTTCGAGCGCTCCCTCACCAAGACGGTGAACGAGGCGCTCCGCTCCGCGAAGATGCTGCGGGTCGCCGAGGACGACGTCGTCAAGGACGACGCCCTCGAAGGGCTCACCGCCGTCGTCACCGTACGGCTGGCGGAGCCGCAGTTCGAGGGGCAGACCAAGGAGGTGCTCGGCACCTCGGCGGCCAACCGGATCGTCGCGGCCGTGGTCGCCAAGGAGCTGAAGGCGTTCCTGACCTCCACCAAGCGGGACGCCAAGGCCCAGGCCCGCGCGGTGCTGGAGAAGGCCGTCGCGGCCGCCCGTACGCGGATCGCGGCCCGTCAGCACAAGGACGCCCAGCGCCGCAAGACCGCGCTGGAGTCCTCCTCGCTGCCGGCCAAGCTCGCCGACTGCCGCAGCGACGACGTCGAGCGCAGCGAGCTCTTCATCGTCGAGGGCGACTCGGCGCTCGGCACCGCCAAGCTGGCGCGGAACAGCGAGTTCCAGGCGCTCCTGCCGATCCGGGGCAAGATCCTCAACGTCCAGAAGTCGTCCGTCTCGGACATGCTCAAGAACGCCGAGTGCGGCGCCATCATCCAGGTCATAGGAGCCGGGTCCGGGCGGACCTTCGACATCGACGCCGCCCGCTACGGCAAGGTCATCATGATGACCGACGCCGATGTGGACGGCTCCCACATCCGCACCCTGCTGCTGACCCTCTTCCAGCGCTACATGCGCCCGATGGTCGAGGCCGGCCGGGTCTTCGCGGCCGTGCCCCCGCTGCACCGGATCGAGCTGGTCCAGCCCAAGAAGGGCCAGGACAAGTACGTGTACACGTACTCGGACAACGAGCTGCGCCAGACGCTGCTGGAGTTCCAGCGCAAGAACGTCCGGATCAAGGAGTCCATCCAGCGCTACAAGGGCCTGGGCGAGATGGACGCCGACCAGCTGGCCGAGACCACGATGGACCCGCGCCACCGCACGCTGCGCCGGATCAACATCGGGGACCTGGAATCCTCCGAGCAGGTCTTCGACCTCCTGATGGGCAACGAGGTCGCCCCCCGCAAGGAGTTCATCACCAGCTCGGCGGCGACCCTGGACCGCTCGCGCATCGACGCCTAGGGCTCCGGTACCGAGGCCTCGAGCCCCCGCTTCCCGGCTCCACCGGGGAGCGGGGGATTTCGTCAGGAGCGCAATCTTCTTGCGCTTCTTGCGCTAATCTTGCGTTCATGACGCGACGACTTGCTCAAGTGGCCCAGAAGGTGGGAGTCAGCGAGGCGACGGTCAGCCGGGTGCTGAACGGCAAGCCGGGCGTCTCCGACGCCACCCGGCAGGCCGTCCTCTCCGCGCTGGACGTCCTCGGCTACGAGCGGCCCACCCAGCTGCGGGGCGAGCGGGCCCGGCTGGTCGGGCTCGTCCTGCCCGAGCTGCAGAACCCGATCTTCCCGGCCTTCGCCGAAGTGGTCGGCGGCGCCCTCGCGCAGCAGGGGCTCACCCCGGTCCTGTGCACCCAGACCAAGGGCGGCGTCTCGGAGGCCGACTACGTCGAGCTCCTCCTCCAGCAGCAGGTCTCCGGGGTGGTCTTCGCGGGCGGCCTCTACCACCAGGAGGACGCCCCGCACGACCACTACAAGGTGCTCGCCGACCGCAAGATCCCCGTCGTCCTGATCAACGCGGCCATCGACCGCCTCGGCTTCCCGGGCGTCTCCTGCGACGACTCCGTCGCCGTCGAGCAGGCCTGGCGCCACCTCGTCTCGCTCGGCCACGAGCGCATCGGCCTGGTCCTCGGCCCCTCCGACCACGTGCCCTCGCAGCGCAAGCTCGCCGCCGCCAGGGTGCTCGCCGAGGAGGCCGGCACGAGCATCCCCGACGAGTGGGTGGCGCGGGCGATGTTCTCGCTGGAGGGCGGGCAGGCCGCCGCCATGCGCCTGCTTGAGCGGGGCGTCACCGGCATCATCTGCGCCAGCGACCCGCTCGCCCTGGGCGCGGTCCGGGCCGCCCGCCGCCGGGGGCTCTCGGTGCCCCACGACGTATCGATCGTGGGGTACGACGACTCGGCGTTCATGAACTGCACCGAGCCCCCGCTGACCACCGTCCGCCAGCCCATCGAGGCCATGGGGCGCGCGGCCGTGGAGCTGCTCTCGGTGCAGATCGGCGGGCGGACCGTGCCCTCGGACGAGCTGCTCTTCGAGCCCGAACTGGTGGTGCGCGGGTCCACCGCCCAGCCGCCGCGCGAGAGCTCCCTCTGATCCGTGGCCGACGTGCGCTGCCCCGGCCTCCTGGCCCTCAGGGGGCGGGCAGCGGCTGCGGCGGCCGGGGGCCGGTGTACTGCCCGCTCGGCCGGATCCGCAGCGGACGCTCCCCGTACTCCTCCAGCGCGTGCGCGATCCACCCCGCCGTGCGGGAGACCGCGAACACCGTCTCGCCCGCCTCCGCCGCCATCCCGCAGGAGACGGAGAGGACGGCGAGCGCCAGGTCGATGTTGGCGTGCAGCGGTGCGTGGCGGGCCGTCGTACTGACCACCTCCCGGGCCGCCGCCAGCGCCCCGGCCGCCTGCGGCACGTCCTCCAGCAGGGCGAACAGGGTCCGGGCCCGGGGGTCCTCGCCCCGGTAGAGCCGGTGGCCCAGGCCCGGCACCCGGCGCCGGGTCCGCAGGTGGTCGGCGACCACGGGGACCGCGCTGCCCCGGTCCACCGCCTCCTGGAGCATCCGGTGGGCCAGCCCGCTGGCGGCGCCGTGCAGCGGCCCCTCCAGGACCCCGAGGCCCGCGGAGACCACGGCGTACGGATGGGCGTGGGCCGAGGCGGCGACCCGGGCGGCGAGGGTGGAGGCCGCCAGGTCGTGGTCGATCAGGAGGGCCAGGGCCGCGTCCAGGACGGCGAGGGCCGGGGCGTCGGCCGGCCGCGCGGTCAGCCGGGGCCACAGCTGCCGGGCCAGGGGGCCCTGATCGGCCTCCGGTGCGCCGAGCACGGGCAACGCGCCCACCAACGTCGGGATCAGGCTCCGCGCACTGCTCAGCACCGCCCCGGGCGAGAGGTCGAACCGCAGCGGGTCGGTCGCCGCCGCGGCGGTCACCGCCACCCGCAGCCGGTCCGTCGCGCCGCTGTGCGGGGGCAGCGCGTCGACCGTCCGGCGGGCCGCCGCCAGGGTCCCGGCGGGCGCGGTGAAGCGCGCCCCGGACCGGAGCTCACCGGTCCACAGCCACTCCGCCACCTCCTCGTAGCTGTGGCGCAGGGCCAGCTCCGTCGCGTCGACCCCGCGGAAGTAGTACCGGTCCTGCTCGATGAGGGTGATGCCGGTACGGAACACGAGGTCGCCCCCGGCCGGTGACGGCTCGCGCCGCCCCGAGCGCCGGGCCAGTGCCCGCACCTCGTCGGCGTCGAACGTGCTGCCCCGGCCCCCGGCCGCCCGCACGCTGCTGAGCTGGCCCCGGCTCACGTACGCGTACACCGTCTCCGGCTTCACCCCCAGCAGCTCGGCCGCCTCGCGCGTGGTCAGCCGGGGCGGAGCGGGGACGCCGGGCTCTGGTTGATCCGTCATGGGAACCACCGTATCCACTCCCTATACGCATTGATTCAATCAATATTGACAGATCAGAAGTCAAGCATGGACAGTCGAATCAATGTTGCATGCACGGATGGAGAGAGCAGCCATGACCACCACTCCCGCCGTCCCCCGCGGCCTCGCCGGCGTCGTCGTCACCGACACCGCCCTCGGCGACGTACGCGGACGCGAGGGCTTCTACCACTACCGCCAGTTCTCCGCGATCGAACTCGCGCGGACCCGCGGCTTCGAGGACGTCTGGTATCTGATGTTCCACGGCGAGCTACCCGACCGGGCGGCAGCCGCCGACTTCGCGGCCCGTACGGCGAGCCTGCGCACGCTCCCCGCCGAGGTGCGGCAGGCGCTGCCCGCCATCGCCCGCGCGGGCGCCGTCTCCGGACCGCTCGCCGGACTCCGTACGGCCCTGTCGCTGCTCGGCGCCACCGCCGGATACCGCCCGGTCTACGACCTCGACGCCGACCGCCGCCGCGCCGACGCACTGGCCGCCTGCGCCGCCGTACCCACGATCCTCACCGCGCTCCAGCGCCTGGGCCAGGGCCTCGAACCCGTCGAACCCCGTACGGACCTGCCCTACGCCGCCAACTACCTCTACATGCTCACCGGCAGCGAGCCGGAGCCCGACCGGGTCCGGGCGGTCGAGCAGTATCTGATCTCCACCATCGACCACGGCTTCAACGCCTCCACGTTCACCGCCCGCGTCGTCGCCTCCACCGGCGCCGACCTGGCCGCCTGCCTGGTCGCCGCCGTCGGCGCGCTCTCCGGACCGCTGCACGGCGGAGCCCCCAGCCGGGCGCTGGACACCCTGGACGCCATCGGCACCCCGGACCGCATCGACGGCTGGATCCGCGAACAGGTCCTCTCCGGCCGCCGCATCATGGGCTTCGGCCACCCCGTCTACCGCACCGAGGACCCGCGCTCCCGGATGCTCAAGTCGATCGCGCAGGGCTTCGGCGGGCCGCTCGTCGACTTCGCCGTGGAGGTCGAGCGCCAGGTGGAGGCCATCCTCGCCGAGCTCAAGCCGGGGCGGGAGCTGCACACCAACGTGGAGTTCTACGCCGGGGTCGTCATGGAGCTCTGCGGGCTGCCGCGCGCGATGTTCACGCCCACCTTCTGCGCCGCGCGGGTGATCGGGTGGAGCGCCAATATCCTGGAGCAGGCGGAGGACTCGAAGATCATCCGCCCCGCGGCCCGCTACGTCGGCACACCCCCGCCGCAGCCGGTCCCCGCGCCCTGACCGCCCATCCGAGGAAGGCCCCCGTTGACCCCGCCCCGCACCCAGCAGATCCCGGTCGTCGTCCTGGCGGGCTTCCTCGGATCAGGCAAGACCACGCTCCTGAACCACCTCCTCCGCAACCGCGCGGGCACCCGGATCGGCGTGATCGTCAACGACTTCGGGTCCATCGAGATCGACGCCATGACCGTCGCCGGACAGGTCGGCTCGACGGTCTCCCTGGGCAACGGCTGCCTGTGCTGCGCGGTCGACGCGAGCGAACTCGACACCTTCCTGGAGACGCTCACCCGCCCCTCCGCCCGGCTGGACGTGATCGTCATCGAGGCGAGCGGCCTCGCCGAACCCCAGGAGCTCGTACGGATGCTGCTCGCCAGCGACAACCCGCACATCCTGTACGGGGGCCTGGTCGAGGTCGTCGACGCCGCCGAGTTCGACGGGGTCCGGGCCCGCCACCCGGAGATCGACCGCCATCTGGCCGTCGCCGACCTCGTCGTCCTGAACAAGACCGACCGGGTGGGCAAGGGCGAGCAGGAGCGGCTGCGTGAGACGGTCGCGGAGCTGAGCGGGCCCGCCGCGGTCATCACCGCCGTGCACGGGCGGATCGACCCCGAGCTGCTCTTCGACCCCGCGCTGCGGCCCGACGGCGAGGAGAAGGTCCGCCAGCTCACCTTCGAGGACCTGCTGCGCGAGGAGGCGGGCGACGGGCACGGGGACCACGCCGGCCACCTCCACGCGGCCTACGAGAGCGTCGACTTCACCTCGGACACCCCGATGGACCCGCGCCGCTTCATGGCGTTCCTGGACTCCCGGCCCGAAGGCCTCTACCGCGTCAAGGGGTTCGCCGACTTCGGGCCGGGGGACCGGGACAACAAGTACGCGCTGCACGCGGTCGGCCGGTTCCTGCGCTTCGTGCCGCGGCCGTGGGCGCGGGGCGAACAGCGGCTCACCCAGCTCGTCATGATCGGGGCCGGGATCGACGCGGACGCGCTGCGGGAGGGGCTCACCGCCTGCCGGGCCGAGCCCACCGAGGACCCGGCGCAGACCTGGGGCGAGGGCCTCGACACCCCGGACGCCGAACGCGGCATGTGGGGCGTGCTCCGGTACGTCCGGGAGACGGAGCCCGTGCCCGTACGGGAAGCCGGCCCCGACCCCGTACGCGCGGGGGAAGCGGCCGCGGAGGCGTAACGCCGCCCGGCCGCTCCCCACCGTACGAGGAGAGCCCCTACAGCGGTGGCCCCGCGATCACGGCCACCGGCTGGAGCAGCGGCGTGCCCGAACCGTCGCGGCGCGGGTCCGGCTCCGGCAGCTTCGCCGGGGTGCCGTTCTTCTGGGCGGCCAGGGCCGGAGTGGCGCCCGCCCAGGCGAAGACCAGGACGTCCTCGCCCTTCAGGAACCGCTGGCAGCGCACCCCACCGGTCGCCCGGCCCTTGCGCGGATACTGGTCGAACGGGGTGAGCTTCGACGTCAGCACCGAGTCGTCCAGCGTCCCGTGCGAACCGGCCACCGTGAACACGATCGCCTCCGCCGCCGGATCGACCGCCGTGAACGACAGCACCTCCGCCCCGGCCGTCAGCTTGACCCCCGCCATGCCCCCGGCGGCCCGCCCCTGCGGACGCACCGAGGCCGCCGGATAGCGCAGGAGCTGGGCGTCGGAGGTGATGAAGACCAGGTCCTCCTCGCCCGTACGCAGCTCGGTCGCGCCCACGATGCGGTCACCGTCCTTGAGGGTGATGACCTCCAGCTCGTCCTTGTTGGCCGGATAGTCCGGCACGACGCGCTTCACCACGCCCTGGAGCGTGCCGATCGCCAGCCCCGGCGAGGCCTCGTCCAGCGTGGTGAGGCAGATGAGCTCCTCGTCCGCCTCCAGGTTGAGGAACTCCGAAATCATCGCCCCGCCCGACAGGTTGGGCTTGGCATGGGTGTCCGGCAGCTGCGGCAGGTCGATCACCGAGAGCCGCAGCAGCCGCCCGGTGGAGGTCACCGCCCCCACATCGCCGCGGGCCGTCGCCGCGACCGCCGAGACGATCACGTCGTGCTTGGTCCGGCGGGCGTCCTCGGAGACCTCGACCGGCTCCGCGTTGGCCGTCCGGGCCAGCAGACCCGTCGAGGAGAGCAGCACCCGGCACGGGTCGTCGGCGACCTCCAGCGGCACGGACGCGATCTGCGAACCGGCCGACTCCAGCAGCACCGTGCGCCGGTCCGTGCCGAACTTCTTCGCCACGGCGGCCAGCTCCGAGGAGACCAGCTTGCGCAGCTCCGCGTCCGACTCCAGGATCGCCGTCAGCGCGTCGATCTCGCTGGTGAGCTTGGAGCGCTCGCTCTCCAGCTCGATCCGGTCGAAGCGGGTGAGCCGGCGCAGCGGGGTGTCCAGGATGTACTGCGTCTGGATCTCGCTCAGCGAGAAGTGCGCCATCAGGCGCTCCTTCGCCTGCGCCGAGTTGTCGCTGTCCCGGATGATCCGGATGACCTCGTCGATGTCGAGGAGGGCGACGATCAGCCCTTCGACCAGGTGCAGCCGGTCGCGGCGCTTGGTGCGGCGGAACTCGCTGCGCCGGCGCACCACCTCGAAGCGGTGGTCGAGATAGACCTCCAGCAGCTCCTTGAGGCCCAGGGTGAGCGGCTGTCCGTCGACCAGGGCCACGTTGTTGATACCGAAGGACTCCTCCATCGGCGTCAGCTTGTAGAGCTGCTCCAGCACCGCTTCGGGCACGAAGCCGTTCTTCACCTCGATGACCAGGCGCAGGCCGTGCGCCCGGTCGGTGAGGTCCTTGACGTCCGCGATGCCCTGGAGCTTCTTCGCCGAGACCAGGTCCTTGATCTTGGCGATCACCTTCTCCGGGCCGACGGCGAAGGGCAGTTCGGTGACGACGAGGCCCTTGCGGCGCGCCGTCACATTCTCCACGGCGACGGTGGCGCGGATCTTGAACGTGCCGCGGCCCGCCGTGTACGCGTCCTTGATGCCGCCCAGACCGACGATGCGGCCGCCGGTGGGCAGGTCGGGGCCGGGGACGAAACGCATCAGCGTCTCGATGTCGGCGCCCGGGTGCTTGATCAGGTGGCGGGCGGCGGCGATGACCTCGCCCAGGTTGTGCGGGGGCATGTTGGTCGCCATGCCGACCGCGATCCCCGAGACCCCGTTGACCAGGAGGTTGGGGTAGGCGGCCGGGAGGACGACCGGCTCGCGCTCCTGGCCGTCGTAGTTCGACTGGAAGTCGACGGTGTTCTCGTCGATCGCCTCGGTCATCAGCGACGTGGCGTCGGCCATCCGGCACTCGGTGTACCGCATGGCGGCCGGCGGGTCGTCGTTGCCGAGGGAACCGAAGTTGCCGTGGCCGTCGACCAGGGGCAGCCGCATCGAGAAGGGCTGCGCCATCCGCACCAGGGCGTCGTAGATCGACGCGTCACCGTGGGGGTGCAGCTTGCCCATGACCTCGCCGACGACGCGCGCGCACTTCACATAGCCGCGGTCGGGGCGCAGTCCCATCTCGTTCATCTGGGACACGATGCGCCGGTGCACCGGCTTCATGCCGTCGCGGGCGTCGGGCAGGGCCCTGGAGTAGATCACCGAGTACGCGTACTCGAGGAAGGAGCCCTGCATTTCGTCGACGACGTCGATGTCGAGGATCTTCTCCTCGAAGTCGTCCGGCGGCGGGGTCTTCGTGCTACGGCGGGCCATCGCGGCTGCGACTCCTTCACGGATTCTGTTCGGACAACCTGAGCTTGTTCGGGGCGACACGAGCTGACAAGTCGAGCTACTGACGCGGACCATTGTGGACCGCCGCACTGACAACGCCGACCTCGACCCGTCCGAAGCGGTCCTGAGGAGGGCCGCCCGCGGCGCCCGGGACACCATCGACGGAAACATCGGCTGAGCGGGAACTTCGCCAGGTGCCGGTGCGCTTGCTTAGAGTGGCAGGTCTGGCAGGAAGTCCAGTATCGCGATCGAAGGGACGTACATGCCCATGGGTCACACGGCCACAGCACAGGCCGGCTCCGGCGGCTTG
>NZ_JBEYKR010000057.1:0-41713 GCF_040703535.1 Streptomyces sp. NPDC007346 | reverse complement strand
CCGTCCGCGCACATGGACTGGTACGGCGGCCCCACCGTCCTGGAGCACCTGGAAACGGTGCCGGTCAGCCACGACCTCACCGCCTGCCACGCCCGGTTCCCCGTGCAGTACGTGATCCGCCCGCA
Organism: Streptomyces sp. NPDC007346; assembly: GCF_040703535.1. Classification (NCBI taxonomy): domain Bacteria; kingdom Bacillati; phylum Actinomycetota; class Actinomycetes; order Kitasatosporales; family Streptomycetaceae; genus Streptomyces; species Streptomyces sp. NPDC007346. The sequence goes on along the minus strand of NZ_JBEYKR010000057.1, from coordinate 41,588 downwards.
GACCGCCGAGCACCCCGACTACCGGGGGTACGCCGGTCAGATCGCCGCCGGGGTCTTCCGGGTCGGCGAGGCCGTCTCCGTACTGCCCTCGGGCCGCACCTCCACCATCGTGGGCATCGACGCGCTCGGCGAGAGCGTCGACATCGCCTGGGCGCCGCAGTCGGTGACGCTCCGGCTGGCCGACGACATCGACATCTCGCGCGGCGACCTGATCGCCCCCGCCGACGACGCCCCGCCGGCCACCCAGGACGTCGAGGCGACCGTCTGCCATGTGGCGGACCAGCCGCTCTCGGTGGGCCAGCGGGTGCTGCTCAAGCACACCACCCGTACGGTCAAGGCGATCGTCAAGGACATCCCGTCCCGGCTCACCCTGGACGACCTCTCCCAGCACCCGGCCCCCGGACAGCTCGTCGCCAACGACATCGGCCGGGTCGTCGTCCGCACCGCCGAGCCGCTCGCGCTGGACGCGTACGCCGACTCCCGGCGCACCGGCTCGTTCCTCCTGATCGACCCGGCGGACGGTACGACGCTGAGCGCCGGCATGGCGGGCGCCGCGTTCGCCGCGGCCCCGGAACCGGTCGTGGCCGACGACGACGCCGAATGGGACTTCTGACCGTGACCGACTTCTTCTCCACCTTCGCGAAGGAGGGCGGCCGGGTGGGCAGCGGCGTCCTCGGCAGCGGCCAGGGCGGGGTCGGGCGATGTGCGTGATGACGTACGCGCACCGCTTGCGCGCCCACCTGCACCACCCGCACCGTCCGAACCGCCGAAGACCTGCCGATCTCCCGGCCGCGCCCCCCTGACCACCAGCGGGACGCGAGCACCGGGCCAACGAGAGGAAAGCCTCCCGTGCCTGCCCCCCGTTCCGCCCTTCGCCGCTCCCTGGCCGCTGTCGCCGCGCTGCCGCTGCTGGCCCTGGCCGCCACCGCCTGCGGTTACGGCTCCGACGCCCAGGAGGACGACGCGAAGAAGGCGAACGTCTCCAGCGGGGAGAAGAAGCTCTCCGCCGACACCGTGAAGATCGGCTACTTCCCGAACCTCACGCACGCCACCGCCCTGGTCGGTATCCAGGAAGGCACCATCCAGAAGGAGCTGGGCGGCACCAAGGTCGAGTCCACGACCTTCAACGCCGGCCCCTCCGAGATCGAGGCGCTGAACGCCGGCTCGATCGACATCGGCTTCATCGGCCCCTCCCCCGCCATCAACGCCTACGTCAAGTCCCAGGGCAAGGGCCTGCGGATCGTGGCGGGTTCGGCCTCCGGCGGGGTGAAGCTGGTCGTCAACCCGGAGAAGATCAAGACTCTGGACGACCTCAAGGGCAAGCGGATCGCGACCCCGCAGATCGGCAACACGCAGGACGTGGCCTTCCTCAACTGGATCTCCGAGAAGGGCTGGAAGGTCGACCCGCAGAGCGGCAAGGGCGACGTCTCCGTGGTCCGCTCGGACAACAAGGTGACGCCCGACGCCTACAAGTCCGGTTCGCTGGACGGGGCGTGGGTTCCTGAGCCGACCGCTTCCAAGCTGGTCTCCGACGGCGCGAAGGTGCTCCTGGACGAGACGGACCTGTGGCCGGACAAGAAGTTCGTGATCACGCACATCATCGTGTCGCAGAAGTTCCTCGACAAGCACCCCGATGTCGTCGAGGCCGTGATCAAGGGCTCGGTCTCCACCAACAAGTGGATCAACGAGAACCCGGAAGAGGCCAAGGCGTCCGCCAACAAGGCGCTGGAGAAGCTGAGCGGCAAGCCGCTGCCGCAGGAGATCCTCGACCCGGCGTGGGAGTCCATCGAGATCACCGACGACCCGCTGGCCACCACGCTCAAGACGCAGTCGGAGTTCTCGGTGAAGGCCGGCCTGCTGGAGAACCCGCAGCTCGACGGGATCTACGACCTGGGCCCGCTCAACAAGATCCTGAAGGCCGACGGTCAGCCTGAGGTCGACGACGCCGGTCTCGGCGTCAAGTAGCCCGCTCATCCGCACCGGGATCCATCGGATTCCCAGGATTCCCAGGAGGTGACGACCATGGCGACCACCACCCTCACCAAGGCCGAGGACCGTACGACGGTCGAGCACGCCGCCCGTCTCGCGCACGTCTCGAAGTCCTTCGCCGGACCCACGGGGCAGCAGCTCGTCCTGGACGACATCACCCTCGATGTCGCTCCGGGTGAGTTCGTCACCCTCCTGGGAGCCTCCGGGTGCGGTAAGTCGACGCTGCTCAATCTGGTGGCCGGACTCGACCGCCCCTCCGCGGGGTCCATCGAGACCCCCGGCGGGCGGCCGGCCCTGATGTTCCAGGAGCACGCCCTCTTCCCGTGGCTGACCGCGGGCAAGAACATCGAACTGGCCCTGCGGCTGCGCGGGGTCCCCAAGTCGCAGCGCCGCGACGAGGCCGAGCGGCTGCTCGAACTCGTCCGTCTCGGCGGCGCGTACGGCAAGCGGGTGCACGAGCTGTCCGGTGGTATGCGCCAGCGGGTCGCGATGGCCCGCGCCCTGGCCCAGGACAGCCAACTGCTGCTGATGGACGAGCCGTTCGCGGCTCTGGACGCCATCACCCGCGATGTGCTGCACGACGAGCTGACCCGGATCTGGCGCGAGACGAACGCCTCGGTCCTCTTCGTCACGCACAACGTGCGCGAGGCCGTACGGCTCGCGCAGCGCGTCATCCTGCTCTCGTCCCGGCCGGGCCGGATCGCCCGGGAGTGGACGGTCGACATCGAGCAGCCGCGCCGCATCGAGGACACCGCCGTGGCGGAGCTGTCCGTCGAGATCACCGAAGAACTGCGTGGGGAGATCCGCCGACATGGCCAGCACTGACATCACGTCCGACCGGAAGCGGCCGGACGGACCGGCCGGTCCCGTCGACGCGAAGCCCGACGATCTGGCCGGCCTGGAGGCCGGGCTCGACGCCCTGGACGCGGTCCAGATCCGCCGCACCCCGGTCCGTGAGGTCCTGCAGAGCAAGGTGCTGCCGCCCGTCGTGGCGGTGGCGCTGGTGCTGATCGTCTGGGAGCTGCTGGTCCGCGCCGAGGTCACCGAGGTCTACAAGCTGCCGCCGCCGTCCGCGGTGTGGGACAGCGCCAAGGACATGTGGCTCAAGGGCACTCTGCTGGAGGTCGTCTGGACCAGCGTCTCGCGCGGTCTGCTCGGCTTCCTCCTGGCGGTGGCCATCGGTACGCCGCTGGGGCTGCTGGTCGCCCGGGTGAAGCTGGTCCGGGCCGCGATCGGGCCGATCCTGTCCGGGCTCCAGTCGCTGCCGTCGGTCGCGTGGGTGGCCCCGGCGGTCATCTGGCTCGGGCTGAACGACAGCATGATGTTCGCGGTGATCCTGCTGGGCGCGGTGCCCTCGATCGCCAACGGGCTGGTCTCGGGCGTGGACCAGGTGCCGCCGCTGTTCCTGCGGGCGGGCCGCACGCTGGGCGCGACCGGCGTCCGGGGGACCTGGCACATCGTGCTCCCGGCCGCGCTGCCCGGCTATCTGGCGGGGCTCAAGCAGGGCTGGGCGTTCTCCTGGCGCTCGCTGATGGCCGCCGAGATCATCGCCTCCTCCCCCGAACTGGGTCTGGGGCTCGGGCAGTTGCTGGAGAACGGCCGCAGCAACTTCGACATGCCCGGGGTCTTCCTCTCGATCCTGCTCATCCTGTTCGTCGGCATCGCGATCGACCTGCTGATCTTCAGTCCGCTGGAGCGGTGGGTACTGCGCAGCCGCGGCCTCCTCGTCAAGAACTGAGTCACGCCATGTCCCGTCCCGTCCTCCTCGTCATCGCCCACGGCAGCCGCGACCCACGGCACGCCGCGACCGTGCACGCCCTCACCGAACGGGTGCGGGCGCAGCGGCCGGGGCTGCGCGTGGAGACCGGGTTCCTGGAGTTCAACGCCCCTTCCGTGCCCCGGGTGCTGGAGCGCCTGGCCACGGAGGGGGCGGACGAGGTCATCGCCCTGCCGCTCCTGCTCACCCGGGCGTTCCACGCCAAGACCGACATCCCCTCGGTCCTGCGCGAGGCCCGCGCCCGGCTGCCACGGCTGCACATCCGCCAGGCCGACGTGCTCGGCCCGTCCCCGCTGCTCAACGCCACACTGGGGCGGCGGCTGCGGGAGGCCGGGGTCCGCTCCGGCGACCTCCCCCGGACCGGGCTCGTCCTGGCCTCGGCGGGATCCACAGACCCGGAGGCGATCGCAGTGATCGCTGAAATCGCGCGGGAGCTGCGGCACACCGGTTGGTGCGCCGTGCGGCCTGCGTTCGCCTCCGCTGCCCTTCCCCGCACCGAGGACGCGGTACGGGCCCTGCGCGCCGACGGGGTGCGCCGGGTGGCGGTCGCGCCGTACGTCATCGCCCCCGGCCGGCTCCCCGACCGCATCGCGGCGGGCGCCGAGGCCGCCGGGGCCGACGTACTGGCCGATGTCCTGGGCCCGGCCCCGGAGTTGGCCCGGCTGCTGCTGGACCGGTACGACGAGGCGCGGGCGCCGGTGGGGGCCTCGCTTTCGGCGTGAGGGCCCGGCAATCCGGACGGTCCGGGCAGCCCCGGCCGACCGGCCCTCAGTCGTAGGACAGGCCGCCCGTGCGGGCGCGCTTCAGTTCGAAGAAGCCCTGGTGGTTGGCGAGCACCCGGAAGCTGTCGAAGAGTTCGGCGGCCTCCTCGCCGCGCGGGATCGCGTTGAGAACCGGGCCGAACCAGACCGTGCCGTCGACGTGGATCGTCGGCGTGCCCACGTACGCGTCCTGCTCCGGGTCCTTGCCCGCGTCGTGGCCGCGGGTCACCTCGTCGTCGTACGCCGTGGAGTGCGCGGCCTCCGCCAGCTCGGCGGGCAGGCCCACTTCGGCCAGGGAGGCGGCGATCACGGCGTCGAAGTCCTCCTCCTTGCGCTGGTGGATGCGGGTGCCCAGCGCGGTGTAGAGGTCCCGCAGGACCCCGTCGCCGTGGGCGGCGGCCGCGGCGACGGCGACCCGGACCGGGCCGATCGACTTGTCGACCAACTCGCGGTACCAGGGGGCCAGTTCATTGCCCTGGTTGTGCAGGTACAGGCTCATGGGGCGGAAGCGCAGCTCGATGTCGCGCCGCTGCTCCACCTCCAGTATCCAGCGGGAGGCTATCCAGGCGAACGGGCAGGCCGGGTCGAAGAAGAAGTCGACGGCGGTGCGGGCGGGGACGGTGGTGGGGTGCTGCGTGGTCATGGATCTCACCCTAGGCAGCGATTGGCGTGTGCTCCTGGGCCAATCACGCACCGGTGCGGTGGGCCACTCGCCGCCGGCCGCCGGGCTCCCGGCCCCTTCAGGGGCGGGGTGCGGCGGCGCGGCTGCCGGACCAGGCGCGCCAGAGCGCCGCGTACGGGCCGTCGGCGGTGCGCAGTTCGTCGTGGGTGCCGCTCTCGACGACCCGGCCGGCCTCCAGCACCACGATCCGGTCGGCGGCGACGGCCTGGGTGAGCCGGTGGGCGACGATCAGGGCGGTGCGGCCGAAGAGGGCGGCCTCGGCGGAGCGTTCCAGGGTCCGGGCGCCCGCGCTGCCCGCCTCGGCGGTCGCCTCGTCGAGGACGGCGACCGGGGGGTCGGCCAGGACGAGCCGGGCGAGGGCGAGTTGCTGCGCGCGGGCGGGGTCGAGGCGGTGCCCGCCCTCCCCGACGACGGTGGCGAGCCCCTCGGGCAGTCCCTGGGCCCACTCCAGGGCGTGCACGGCGGCCAGGGCCGTGCGCAGGTCGGCGTCGGTGGCGTCGGGGCGGGCGAGGCGGAGGTCCTCGGCGAGGGTCCCGGTGAAGACGTGGACCTCCTGGGTGACCAGGACGACCGGGGGGCCTGCCGCGCTCGCCGCGACGGAGACCGTGCCGCCGGTGGGCTGCTGGACTCCGGCGACGAGCCGGGCGAGGGTGGACTTCCCGGCCCCGCTGGTCCCGACGAGGGCCACGTGTTCGCCCGCGCGGAGGGTGAGGGAGACCTCGTGGAGGACGGTGCGGCCGGGCCCGTAGGCGTGGCTGACCGCGTCGACGGTGACGGCCGCCTCGGGGCCGGTCCTCTGGTGCGGCAGGTCTACGACGCTCGCCTTGTGGCCTTCAACCGCCCCTGGGCCCGCGCTCCCCTCGGTGTCGGTCACCCCGACCAGCCGCGCCAGTCCGGCCGCCGCGGACTGGGCCTCGTCGAGCAGGACGAGGGCGGCGTTGACGGGTCCGAAGAGGCTGTGGAAGTAGAGGGCCGCGGCCGTCGCCGTACCGATCGAGACGGCCCCGTCGCCGACCAGGAGGAACCCGGTGATCAGTACGGCGGCCAGGCCGATGTACTCGGCGATGTGCAGCCGCGCGTAGAAGCCGAGCACCAGGTGGACGCTGCGCATGGTCAGCTCGACGGCCCTGTGCGAGCGCCGCGCGCTCTTCACGGTGTGCTGCTCCTCCAGCCGGTGGCCGCGTACGGTCGCCGCTCCGCCGATGGTCTCCAGGAGCTGTTGCTGCTGGGCCCCGTTGGCGACCCGCTGGTCGGCGTAGACCGTGACGGCCCGGCGTACGTACCAGCGGGCGGTGAGCGCCTGGACGGGTACGGCGAGCAGCGCGGCGAGGAGGAACCGTACGTCCAGCAGGGCCAGCGCGCCGAGGGTCAGCACGATCGCGAGGATGGAGCGGGCCATCTCGGGCAGGGCGGAGCGGACGGCCTCCGCGACCCGGGCGACGTCTCCGGTGACCCGGGCGGTGAGGTCGCCGGCCCCGGCGCGCTCCAGGCGGTCGGCGGGCAGGTGCAGGGCGCGTTCGACGAACTGTTCGCGCAGCCGGGCCAGTACGGTCTCGCCGAGCCGGGCGACCTGGGTCAGGCCGAGCGTGGTGGTGAGGCCCTGGACGACGGCGACCACCAGCAGGAGGACGACGGGCAGGGTGAGGGCGTCGGCGGGGCGGCCGTCGGCGACGATGTCGACGACGCGGCCGAGCAGCGGCTGCACGAGGAGCCCTACGGCGGTCGCGCAGACGAGGACGCCGAGGCCCAGGATCGCGCGGCCCCGGTCGGGGCGGATCAGGGTGCGCAGGGCGGCCCGGGTGCGGGCGCCGGTGGCGATGGGCAGCAGTTCGGCGCTGTCGTCCGCCGGGCCGGTGGGGGTGGTCATGTGAGTACCGCCGTGCGGTAGACGGGATGGTCGCGTACGAGGTCCTCGTGCGGGCCCTGGGCGGTGACGGTCCCGCCGTCGATGAGGACGACGCGGTCGGTGGCGGCGAGCAGGGCGGGGCTGCTGGTGACCAGGACCGTGGTGCGGCCGGTGCGGGCGCGGCGGATACCGGCGGCGATGCGGGCCTCGGTGGCGGCGTCGACGGCGGTGGTCGGGTCGTGCACGACGAGGACGGCGCGGTCGGCGGCGAGCGCGCGGGCCAGGGCGACGCGCTGGCGCTGGCCGCCGGAGAGGGAACTGCCGCGCTCGCCGATCCGCCCGGCGGTGCCGCCCGGCAGGGTGGCGGCGACCTCGTCGACGGCGGCGGCGTCCATGGCCGGGCGCGGGTCGGCTCCGGCGGGGGCGGCGGCCGTGACGTTGTCGAGGAGGGTGCCGTCGAAGAGCTGGGCGTCGTGCTCGGCCACCAGGAGCGCGGAGCGCAGGGCGGCGGGGGCCAGCTCGGTGACGGGGGTGCCGTCGAGTTCGACGCGTCCCCGGTCCGGGTCGCAGCGGCGGGCCAGGCAGTGCAGCAGGGTGGCCGCGTCGGCGGTGTCGGTGACGACGATGCCGAGGTGTTCGCCGGGCCGCACGGTGAGGTCGATCCCGTCGAGCCCGGCGTGGCCGAGGCCGCGCAGGCGCAGTTCGCCGGGGGTGGGGGCGGCGGGTTCCGCGGTGCCGCCGGTGGTCTCGCCGGGGGCGGCCAGTACGTCGGCGATGCGGGCGGCGGAGGCGCGGGCCCTGGCGAGTTCGACGCCGACCCAGGCCAGTACGGCGATCGGGCCGGGGAGGAAGAGGGCGAGGCCGACGGCGGAGACGAGGGCGCCGAGGCCGATGGAGCCGCTGAGCACCAGGCGCCCGCCGACGAGGGCGACCAGGGCGATGAAGGCGCCGGTGAGGGTGAGCATCAGGCCGGTCTGGAGGGCGGCGGCGCGGGCGGCGCGCACGTTGGCCTCGCGGGAGGCCTGGCTGGTGGCCCGGTAGCGGGTGACGGCGGCGCGCTCGGCCCGCAGGCCCTTGAGCACGCGGACCCCGGCGACCAGGTCGGCGGCGACCCCGGAGGCGTGGGCGGCGCGCTCCTGCTCGGCCCCGCTGCGGTGTTCCAGGGGGCGGGCGAGGAAGTGGCCGAGCGCCATCAGGAGCGGGGCGCCGATCAGGACGAGGAGGCCCAGGGGGACGGAGGCGCGGAGCAGGAGGACCGCGCCCGCGACGACGCCGACGACGGCGGCGATGCCGAGGGTGAGGGCCATATTGAAGGCGCCGACGCGCCGGGCGTCCTCGGTGGCCACGTTGACCAGGGCCCCGGGGGGCCGCCCGGCCTCGGCGCCGCCGTGCGGGGCGAGGACCCGGCCTACGACGTCGAGCCGCAGCCGGTGCGCGGCCTGCTCGGCGGCTCGCTCACCGGCCCGCGCGCCGAAGCGGAAGCCGTAGGAGAGCATGGCGTAGACGGCGGCGAGGACGACCAGCCAGGCGGCGAGCGCTCCCCCGTCGGGGCGGACCACGGCCCGGTCGACGATCAGGCCGATGAGTACGGGGACGAGCGCCTCGCCGGTCTGGTGGGCGGCGCCCAGCAGCGAACCGACGACGACGTCCCGGCGCTGCCCTGTGACGGCGCGGCGGATGACACCGCGCCCGGACGTGTCAGCCCCCACTCACCTGCTCCTCAGCGTGTACCGGACCGGAGCGGTGCGGCGACTTCCGGCCACCCGTCTCCAGCCAAACGGAGGCAAGGCTAGCCTGCGCTCCTCGCGGCCGACCCTCCGGCCCCCCACACGCTCCCCGGCCCCCGCACGTCGACCCGCCGCCCGCCGGAACGCCCCCGCCGCCCGCCCGCCGGAACGGATCAGGCCTCCCCGGCCGGGTCGTCGGTGAACGGGGTCGCCTGGTGGAAGTAGAGCCGCCATCCCTCCCCGGTCAGCCGCCACAGGGAGCTGCGGTGCGAGCGCAGCCCCCTGGACTCCGTGTCGAAGGTGAGGTGCACCAGGTCCGGGCAGAGCTCCGCGCCCCGCATCCGGGACGCGGTCAGGGGGCCGGGGCTGGGGGCGCCGTCGGCGGTGAGCGCCTCGATGACCGACTCCCGGTCCCGGAGCCGTCCGCCGGTGCCGATCTCCCGGAACTCGGGGTGCAGCAGGGAAGCGAGGAGATCCGCGGAGGCGCGTACCACCGGGTCCAGCAGGCGCAGTTCGCCTTCGATGGCCGCGGCCACGGCAGGCGACGGCTCAGACACGGGTCATCTCCACGAGTTTCGCCACGGTGTTCCAGTTGCGGGTGGTGGCGGTGAGGCCCGTGGTCAGCCGGGGGCGCGCCAGCGCTTCGGCCAGCTTGGAGCGGCCGAGTCCCTCGGGGGCGTACAGATAGAGGCAGCGGTCACCGAGCTCGTAGGCCTCGGGCAGGTAGGCCTGCGCGTCGAGCGCGGCGAAGCGTCCGCTCTCCACGGGCCGGTCGAAGTAGGTGACGTGGAGCTGCTTGCCCTCCAACTCGGCGGCGGGGTAGGGGCAGGCGTCGGCGACGGCCGCGAGGTAGGCCCCGCTGCGGACCACGCAGCTGACGGAGAACCCGAACCGCTCGTGGAGCGCCTTCTCCAGGGCGGCGGCGAGCGCCCCCTCGTCCTCGTCGGCGCTGCGGAAGACGGCGTTGCCGCTCTGCAGGTGGGTGGCGATGTCGGTGTGCCCCAGTTCCCCCAGCACGGTGCGCAGTTCCGGCATCGGAACCCTCTTGTGGCCACTCACGTTGATCCCGCGCAACAGCGCCGCGTACGTCGTCGTCATGGCCCCCCACACTAGAGCGATCCTTCCTCCCGCGCGCAGCCGCCGCGCCCCGTGGGGGAGGGCGCGGCGGCGGCTGTGCGCGAGGTGTTCCGGGCGGTGGCGGAGGTGGGGCGCCACCGCCCGGGACCGGGGTGCTACTCGACGATCTTGAGGAGCTTGTTCGGCGTGCCCGGCGTCGCATTGGAGATGGCGTCCGGGGTGGCTCCCTCGGTCAGCGCCGTGGCGACGTCCTCCGGGGTGGCGTCCTGGTTGCCCGCCAGGTAGACGGCGGCCGCGCCGACGACGTGCGGGGTGGCCATGGACGTACCGGAGATGGTGTTGGTGCCGGTGTCACTGTCGTTCCAGGTGGACGTGATGTCCGAGCCCGGGGCGTAGATGTCCACGAGGGAACCGTAGTTGGAGAACGAGGACTGCTGGTCGTCCACCGTGGACGAGGCCACGGTGATCGCCTCGGGGACACGGGCGGGCGAGCCCTGGCCGGCGTCCCGGGACTCGTTGCCGGCGGCCACACCGAAGGTGATACCGGCGGCGATGGCCTTCTGGACGGCCGCGTCGAGGGCCGGGTCGGCTCCGCCGCCGAGGCTCATGTTGGCGACGGACGGGCCGGAGGCGTTGGCGGCGACCCAGTCGATGCCGGCGATGACCTGCTCGGTGGTGCCCGAACCGCTGTCGTCCAGGACGCGGACGGCGACGATCTTGGCCTTCTTGGCGACTCCGTGCGAGGCGCCGGCGATGGTGCCCGCCACGTGGGTGCCGTGCCCGTTGCCGTCGTCGGCGTCGTCGTCGTTGTCCACGGCGTCGAAGCCCGAGGTGGCGCGGCCCTCGAAGTCCTCGTGGGTGACGCGGACCCCGGTGTCGATGACGTACGCCGTGACGCCCTCACCGGCGGTGTCGGGGTAGATGTACGCGTTGTCGCCCGCGGTCTCGCTCTGGTCGACGCGGTCCAGACCCCACGACGGGGGGTTGTCCTGGGTGGCGTCGATGCTGAACTTCTTGTTCTGCACCACCTTGGCGACGGACGGGTCGGCGGCCAGGCGCTTGGCCTCCGTCTCCGAAAGGCCGCTGGCGGAGAAGCCGTTGATGCTGGAGGAATAGTTGCGCTGGAGCTTGCCGCCGTACTGCTCGGCGAGCTTGGACTTGTCCGCCTTCTCGCCCAGCATGACGATGTAGCTGCCGGCGACGGCGGTCTCGGCGTCCGCGCCGTAGACCGTGCCCATGGGAGCCGGCGAGGCTCCGGCGAACGAGGTTCCGAAGAGGGTTACTCCGGCTGCGGCTGCCACGGCGGTGATCGCGGCAGTCAGCTTGGTCCGGCGGGTGGTGCGCTGGTGCTTGGTCATGAAGAGGGGTCTCCTCGTCAATCTCTGTGGGGGGATTGACCTCCGGCCGGAAGTGCTCCGGGGGTTGGCTCGAAACCCTGACCGATTGACGGGCACAGATCAAGACCCCCTTGCAGCTGTGACTTACTCAACAAGGTTTCGTAACAAGGAATCAGCCATGGCGCCTCACGGCGGGCGACCGGCGTCGACGCGCGGAGACAGCCCCGGACCGGCGGGCCCGGCGGAAGATACGCGTACGGCAAAACACCAGCTCACAGGCGTTGTTGGGCTTCTCGCGCCACCGCACACAGCCCCCGCGCGCACCCGGTGTCGACGCCGTAGGCCACACGCGCGTAGGCGTGAAGACATGTGAACGGGCGTGAAGAAGTGCGCAAGATGGGTGAAGTCCCCTGCCGGAGGCGTGGAGTCACCCAGGGGTGCGTGCAGATGCAACGACCACCGGCACCGCACGGACGGGCGCCCCGCCCCGCACGACCGCGCTGTACGGAGGTGCGGGACGGAGCGCAGAACGTCCGGATACCAGTCCGGCCGATCCGCTCAGAGCGACAGTTCGGCCTCGATGAGATCGGCCGCCCGGGGCGTGCCGCCCTCCCTCGCCATCTGTTCCCGCAGCCGGGCGGACCGCTCGGCCACCTCCGGGTCGTCGACCAGGGCGAGCACGGCTTCGCGCAGCGTCGCGGCGTCGGCCTCCTCCATCGGGACGTGCCGGGCCACGCCGAGCCCCTGGAGCATGTCGGCGTTGCCGAACTGGTCGACGGCCTGCGGCACGGCCACCATCGGCGTCCCCGTGGCGAGCCCCTCCTGACTGCCGCCCGCCCCGGCGTGGGTGATGAACGCGTCGGCCTGCTTCAGCACCGACAACTGCGGGACCCACGCGTGCACTTCCACGTTCGCCGGTACGTCACCGAGCTCGGCCGGATCGACATGCGCGCCGATCTGGAGCACCACGTGCCAGCCGGGAAGCCCTCCGAAGGCCGCGACGCACTCCCGGTAGAAGGCGGGCTGCTTGGTGTACGAGGAGCCGAGCGAGACCAGGAGCACCTTCTCGGCCCCGGCCGGGCGCTGCCACTCCCCCTGGTCGGCGCGGTCCCCGTGGCAGGCGCCGACGAAGGTGTACATCCCGTGGTCGACCCGGTCCGCGTTGGGCTGGAGCGCCTGCGGGATCAGGACGAGGCCGCGGCGCGGGCGCGCCACGAAGTCGTCGCTGGGGACATGGCCGAGGCCGTTGTCGGCGAGCCAGCTCGCGAAGCGGGCGTAGTACGCCTTGCCGCGCTCGGTCTGCTTCAGCTCGGCGGTCGCCGGCTCGCCGACCTCCTCCTCGTACCCCTCCCAGGGCACCAGGTTGGGCCAGAGGGAGACGGCGGGGACGCCCCAGCGGTGGGCGAGGACACGGGCGGGATAGGAGGTGATGTCGTGCAGGACGAGGTCGGGCTCGTCGCCCTCGAAGGCGGCGGCGAGCTGCGGGAGCGCCTGGATGGCGTCGTCGAGGAAGGGTTCGATGTTGTCGATCAGCTCGGTGCCCCAGGCCTCGGGGTCGTCGTCCGTCGGCAGGGTCGAGGTGTAGAGCACCGGCTCGGCGCCGGTGGCCGCGACCTTGTCGGCGAGCGGGGCGGGGATGGCGTAGCTGACACGGTGCCCACGGTTGACGAGCTCCCGGATGACCTCCAGGCTCGGGTTCACATGTCCGTGGGCGGCGATGGAGAACATGGCGATGTGGGCACGCGGTGATTCCGTCATGACCCCCACCGTAGGCGAGACGATACGTATCGTCGACCTATTTACCGGCCTCCGGCGCCTGACGTTTCGCACTCCCCTCAGCGCTGGTAGCGGGCCAGCACCCGGTTGCCGTCGTCGACCAGCCGTCTGCGCAGCTCATCGGTGCCGATCGCGCCGCGGTAGTGCTCCTGGAGCGCGGGGGTCGCGACCTTGTCCTTCCACTCCGGATAGCCGCGCACGGTCTGCGCGGGCGCCGGGCGCAGATGCCCGGCGAGCGCGGTCCCGGTGGCCCAGCCGTGCTCGGCGGTGTGGAGGGAGGGGTGGGCGAGGGCGGTGGTGCCGGTGGGGAGCATCCAGTCGCCCCGGGCCAGGCGGACCATGTTCGGCGGCCGCAGCAGGAAGTCGATGAAGGCGACGGCCTCCCTCTTGTGCGGGCTGTCCTCGGCGACGGAGAGGGTCTGCGGGCTCACCCCCTGAGCCAGCCCTCCGCTGCCCGCCGGAGCGGGCAGGACCGTCCACTCGAACCCTTCGGGGGCCTGCTCGACGACCTGCTGGCGGTAGGCGAAGCCGAGCGGAAGCATGGCGTACCGGCCGCCGAAGAAGCCGGGCAGGGCGTCCGAGCCGCCCATCCCGAGCGCCGTACGGGGAGCGCTGCGATCGGTGTTGACCTGGTCGTGGATGGTGCCGGTCACCACCGTGTCGCCCTCCTCGAAGCGCAGCTCCGCCTTGCCGTCCGCATCGCGGTGGAAGAGCCGGCCGCCCCCGGAGAGGCCCAGGTTGAGGGTGACGGAGACGGGTTCCTTGAGCGGCCAGGCGACCCCGTAACGGCCCTCGCCGGTGAGCTTCTTCGTCACCTGCCGGAACTCCGTCCAGCTCCAGGGGCGCTCCGGCGTCGGGATCCGCACGCCCGACGCCTCCAGGATCTCGGCGTTGGCGATCAGGACCCGGGGTTCCTGGAGGAAGGGGACTCCGTGGATGCCGCCGTCGAAGGTGGTGGTGCGCCAGGACCGCTCGGGGATGTCGGCCTTCAGCCGGCCGGGAAGGAAGGGGCGCAGGTCGGCGAGGTAGCCGCCGTACGCGAAGTCGGCGAGGTCGTCGGAGGCGTCGTGGATGATGTCGGGCGCCTCGCCGCCCTCGAAGGAGGTGAGCAGCTGGTCGTGGACGTTGTCCCAGCTGCCCTGGACGTACTCCACCTGTACGCCGGGGTGGGCGGCGTTCCACTCCTTCACCAGCTGCTTGTTGACGTCGACGGACTCCTTCTGCCAGGCCAGCGACTGGAACCGGAGCCGGATGGTGCCGTCGGCGTCCCGCCCACCGCCGCCACCACCGGAGCAGCCGGTGAGCAGCAGGGCCAGGACGGTGGCGGCGGCCGCGGCCCGCCGGGCCAGGGTGCGCATCAGCCCCTCACCGCCCCGGCCGTCATGGAACCGGTGATGCGGCGCTGGATGAAGGCGAAGAGGACGAGGGAGGGCAGTGTGGCGAGGAACGCGGCGGCGGCCAGCGGCCCGAGGTCGGCCACGCCCTCCGCGCCGAGGAAGTGGGTGAGGACGACCGGCAGGGTCTGCTTCTCCGGGGTATTGAGCAGGACGAGCGCGAAGAAGAACTCGTTCCACGCGGTGATGAACGCGAAGAGCGCGGTGGCGACGATCCCAGGGGCGAGCAGTGGGGCGACGACCGAGACGAGGGTCCGTACGCGGCCCGCGCCGTCGACGGCGGCGGCCTCCTCCAGCTCGGTGGGCACGGCCCGGACGTACCCGGCGAGCATCCACAGCGCGAAGGGCAGCGACCAGACGACGTACACCAGGATCAGCCCCCACAGCGTGTTGATCAGATGCAGGTTCTTCAGCACCAGGAAGAGCGGAATGATCACCAGGACGAACGGGAACGCCTGGCTGACCACGACCCAGCCGGTCGCGGCGGTGGCGAGCCGGCCCCGGTGGCGGGCCATCACATAGGCCATCGGGGTCGCGACGACGACGGCGATCAGGGCGGCGGAGACGGCGGCGGTCAGCGAGTTGGCCGCCGCCTGGAACAGCGGCTGCTCGTCGAAGGCCTGGCGGAAGTTGTCCAGGGTGGGCTGCTCGGGGATCCAGGTGGGGTGCAGCGAGCCCAGTTCGCGGGCGGGCTTGAAGGCGGTGGAGAGCAGCCAGAGGAACGGAAAGGCCAGAAAGACGAGGTACGCCAGGAGCGCGAGGTACTGGCCGGCCCGCGCGGCCCTGCCGGTGGGCAGGCTCATCGCTCGCCGCCTCCCCTGATCCGGCCGACGAGGTAGCAGGCGAGGATCACGGAGATCACCGCGACCATCACGCACCCCATCGCGGCGGCGTAGCCGAACTGTCCGTAGCGGAACGCCTCCTCGTACGCGAAGAGCATCGGCAGCCGGGTCCGGCCGCCGGGTCCGCCGCTGGTCAGGACGTAGACCAGGGCGAAGGAGTTGAAGTTCCAGATCAGATTGAGGGCGCTGATGGCGAGCGCGATGGGCTTGATCGCGGGCCAGGTGACGGTACGGAACCGGCGCCAGGCGCCCGCCCCGTCCAGGGCCGCCGCCTCGTGGAGTTCGTGCGGGGTGTTCTGGAGTCCGGCGAGCAGGGCGACGGTGGTCTGGGGCATGCCCGCCCAGATGCCGACCAGGATCACGGCCGGGAGCGCGGTGGCGAGGCCGGTGAGCCAGTCCCGGCCGTCGCCGAGGCCGAGGTCGCGGACGGTCTCGTTGAGGATGCCCGCGTCGGGGTTGTAGACCAGGCGCCACATGATGCCGACGACGACCTCGGGCATCGCCCAGGGGATGATCGCCAGCGCGCGGGCCAGCCAGCGCATCCGCAGCCGCTGATCGAGCAGCAGGGCGAGGCCGAGGGCCAGGAGGAACTGCGGGACGGTGACACCGAAGGCCCAGAGCAGGCCGATCCGGAACGAGTCCCAGAACAGGGTGTCGTGCAGGAGGTCCTGGAAGTTGAGGGTGCCGATCCACTGGGTGGAGCGGGTGCGGCCGGACTGGGCGTCGGTGAAGGCGAGCGCGATGCCGTAGAGGAGCGGTCCGACACTGAGGACCAGGATCGGGAGGAGGGCGGGCAGGACGAGGAACCAGGCCGCCCGGCCCTGGGCCGCCGCGCCGGGGCCGCCGCCCCGCCCGTCGCGTGCACCGCCCGGCCCGTTACGTGCACCCCGCTGCCCGTCAGGTGTGCCGCCCGGACCGGACCGCTTCCTCGCGGTCGCTGATGTCACGAATGTGCCCCCTGCACTCTCTTGGGGTGCTTCATCCCGTTCTGGCCGTTCCGAAGGCCTACGCCATCGTGCTGACGGGCCGTCGGTTCGTCAAGGCGGCCTGCGCGGATGCAAAATCGCACCCATGGACGAGATGCGTGCGCGCGAGGTGCTGACGACCGCCGGTTTCCCCGGCTCACCGGAGCTGCTGGCACTGGGCGAGAACGCGGTCTTCGCGGCCGACGGGCTGGTGGTGAAGGTCGGCCGGGACGCCACCGGCCACCCGGAGCTGGTGGCTCGGGCGGAGCGGGAGGTGGCCGTCGCCGACTGGCTCGCCGCGTCGGGCGTCCCGGCCGTCCGGGCCGCCGAGCACGAGGTACGCCTGGTCGGGGGCCACCCGGTGACGGTGTGGCACCGGCTGCCCGACCCCGTACGCCCCGCCGAACCGCGCGACCTGGCGCCCCTGCTCTCCCGGGTGCACGCCCTGCCGGCCCCGGCGGACTTCGCCCTCCCGCGCCGCGAGCTGCTCGGCGGGGTGGAGCGCTGGCTGACCCTGGCGGGCGACACGATCGACCCGGCCGACGCCGACTACCTGCGCGAACGCCGCGACGGCTTCGCGGCCGCGGCCGCCGCCCTGGTCCCCCATCTGCCCCCGGGCCCGATCCACGGCGACGCGCTCCCCCGCAACGTGCACATCGGCCCCGACGGTCCGGTCCTGGTCGACCTGGAGACCTTCTCCACGGACCTGCGGGAACACGACCTGGTCGTCCTCGCCCTCTCCCGCGACCGCTACGGGCTGCCCGCCGCGGCCTACGACGCCTTCACCTCCGCGTACGGCTGGGACGTACGGGAGTGGGACGGCTGCGCGGTCCTGCGCGGGGCCCGCGAAACGGCCAGCTGCGCCTGGGTCGCCCAGCACGCCCCCGCCAACCCGAAGGCGCTCGCCGAATTCCGCCGCAGGGTGGCCTCGCTGCGCGAGGGGGACGCGGAGGTGCGGTGGTATCCGTTCTGAACCCTCCGCCGGACTCGGGGACAGGGGGCAGAGCGGCCTCGCGTATGCTTCCGGCGACTTCACCACCCGATCGACCGAGATGGAGCCCGACCATGACCAAAGCCCGCCCGTCCGTGGCGATCTGGAGCCTTTCGGCCGTAGCCGCCGGGGTGTTGCTCGTGGGCTGCTCGGGCTCGGTCACCCTGGGCAACTCCGCACCGAAGCTGTCCTCGGACCAGCTGGCCACCACGGTCGCCGAGAAGCTCGCCGAGACGACGGGTCAGCCGACGCCCGACATCACCTGCCCCGAGGACCTCGTCGGGAAGGTCGACACCACCACCCGCTGCACGCTCACGGCGAAGGACGGCAGCACCCTGGGTGTGACGGTCACCGTCACCTCGGTGGAGGACGAGAAGATCAACTTCGACATCAAGGCCGACGACACGCCTTCCCCCGCCGCGAGCTGACCCGAGGGCTTCCCCGCCCGCACCCTGCCCCCGGAGGCTTCCCCCCTCCGGCCCGGCTCACCGCGCCCGCGGGATCACCGGCCAGGCCTGCTCCACCACCGCGGCCGGGTTCGCCGTGCGGCGGAGGTAGGCCTGGAGCGAGGCGGACTGTTCGGCGGCGGCACGGACCTGGAGGGCGTGCAGCTCGCCGGGGGGCAGGGTGCTGACGGGGCGGTGACGCTCGCCCATGCGCCGCACCACACGGACCGCCGCCACCGCGTCGGCGCTCGCGTCGTGGGCGTCGTCCAGGGTCACGCCGTAGTGCTCGCACAGGGCCTGGAGGGCCCGCTTGCCCTTGCGGTACTTGTCGACGTGCTTGTCGATCACGAGCGGGTCGATGACGGGCGAGGGCACGCCGCCGATCCGCTCGTCGACCGACTCCACTCCGTACCGGTGGCATTCACGGTCCAGGAGCGAGAGGTCGTAGCGCGCGTTCATCACCACCAGCGGCACCCCCGAGCGCAGCACCTCGGCGACCGCCTGGGTGATCTCCTCCACGGCCGACTCCGCCCGCGCACCGTGGGTACGGGCGTGGTCGGTGCCGATCCCGTGGATCGCGGAGGCCTGCTCGGGTATGGCCACCCCCGGGTCCAGCAGCCAGGTGCGCTGCTCGGAGACCCTCCCGTCCGGCTCCAGCCGGACCAGCGCGGCGGTGACGATCCGGTCGGTCTCGACGTCGGTCCCCGTCGTCTCCAGGTCGAAGCCGACCAGTGTTCCCTGATGCCAGCTCATCCCGATACCTCCTTCGTGATGCTCCCCCGTGGTGCTCCCCCCGAGTGATGACCACCTTCGCACGCACCACTGACATTGATGCTGATACTCAGGTCCCGGTGGTCGTGGCTCTACCACTGACTGACGCCAACAACAGGAAGGGGTGTCAGGAGGAAGCCTCACGGCACCGCGCACGAGGGGGCGTCACGACGCCGGGCGCGAGGGGGGTCTCTCACGACGCCGGACACGAGGGGCCTCACGACACCGACACCGGGCACCACGGGGCCTCACGACACCGACACCGGGCACCACAGGGCCTCACGACACCGGGCGCGAATCCGTCCAGACCGACTCGAACTCCTCCCGGTACGTCTCGAAGAGGCCGTGCTCGCTGTCCTGCCCCGCCCGCACCACCGTCCGCCGCCCACCGCCGCGCAGCACCAGCACCGGCGCCTCCATGCCCCGGGCCCGCCGCAGGTAGGGCTGGACGACGCCCACCGCGTCCGACCCGTCGCCGTCCACCAGGTACGCGGTGAAGCGCGGGGTCTCGTCGAAGACCTGGATCTCGAAGGCGCCCGGGTCGCGGAGCTTGGAGCGGACCCGGCGCATGTGGAGGATGTTCATCTCCACCGAGCGGCTCAGCTCGCCCTTCTTGATGCCCAGTTCCCGCTCCCGCCGCTTCACCGCGCTGCTGGCCGGGTTGATGAAGAGCAGCCGGACCCGGCAGCCCGACTCGGCGAGCCGGACGAGACGCCGGCCGGAGAAGTTCTGCACGAGCAGGTTGAGGCCTATGCCGATGGCGTCCAGCCGCCGCGCCCCGCCGAACAGGTCCTCGGCGGGCAGCTGGCGCTGGAGCCGGACCCGGTCGGGGTGGACGGAGACCACGTCCGCGTACCGGTCGCCGACCAGCTCCTCGACCGCGTCCACCGGCAGCCGGTCGGCCGAGGGCACGCCCGCCCCGCTGCCGAGGATGTCCAGGAGGCGGGCGGAGGCGCGCTCCGCCTGCGCGAGGACCGCCTCGTTCAGCGCGCGGTTGCGGGAGACGACGTTGCGGGCCACCTCCAGCTCGTCGAGGGCCAGCTCGACGTCCCGCCGGTCGTCGAAGTACGGCTCGAAGCACGGCCAGTGCTGGACCATCAGCTCCCGCAGCTGCGGCAGGGTGAGGAAGCTGAGGACGTTGTCGTCGGCCGGGTCCAGCAGATAGCCCTTGCGGCGCGAGACCTCGCGTACGGCGACGGCCCGCTGCACCCACTCCTGCCCGGCCGGTCCGGCCGCGGCCACCACCCAGTCCTCGCCGTGCACCGGCTCGTAGATCGGCCGGAGCACCGCGGCGACGACCGCGCGCAGTCTCTGTTCGACCAGATTCAGCCAGATATAGGCACGTCCGGCCCGCTGGGCGCGGGTGCGCACCTCGTTCCAGGCCTCGGCGCCCCAGTCCAGCTCGGCGCCGATCTCCATGGGCTGCGCAAGGGACACCGCCCCGGGCGGCGCATCGGTCGATTCCCCCTCGTGACCTGCGTCACCTGGGGGTAGCTCGAACCCTCCCGAGCTCACCCGCGTACCGCCTTCCACTGCCCCACCCAACGATCAAGGAAGGGTACTCCGCGAGCGGGATCCGGTGCAGCCCGATGGTCAGGCCGGTTTCTCAACTCGCCTGACGTGAGGACCTGTTCCTTGCGGAAAGTTCGGGTGGAGTGAGCTGATTCATAGCGATTGGGGACCCTGGCGAAGGCCGTGTTCCGGACACCCGCCGGCCGGGCGCGTCCGTCATCGCGTCCGGGGCGGCACCCGGGTGTCCGAAGTTGACCGCTGTGGCCGGAGACGGGCGACGGGACCCGGCCGCACCGCGTGACGTACTAGGTGCACGCCCCACTTTCGGGGAGTATTCGGGGGGTAACGGGCCGAGGAAAGCCACCGCACCCGGATCAGAAGTGGAAGAGTCCTATCTATGCAGGTCTGGCCGGGACACGCTTATCCCCTCGGCGCCACCTATGACGGCGCCGGCACCAACTTCGCGGTCTTCTCCGAGGCCGCCCACCGGATCGAGTTGTGCCTGTTGCACGACGACGGTTCAGAGACGGCGGTGGAGCTCCGCGAGACCGACGCCTTCGTGCGCCACGCCTACCTGCCCGGGGTGATGCCGGGTCAACGGTACGGCTTCCGGGCGCACGGGCCCTACGAGCCCCAGCACGGGCAGCGGTGCAACTCCGCGAAGCTGCTGCTCGACCCGTACGCCCGTGCGGTCGCCGGGCAGATCGCGTGGGGGGAGGCGGTGTACGGCTACCCGTTCGGCAAGCCGGACGCCCGCAACGACCTGGACTCGGCGCCGCACACCATGAGCTCGGTCGTGGTCAACCCGTACTTCGACTGGGGCGACGACCGCCGCCCCCGGACGGACTACCACCGCACGGTGATCTACGAGGCCCACGTGAAGGGGCTGACGATGCTCCATCCGGGGCTGCCGCCCGAGCTGCGCGGTACGTACGCGGGGCTCGCGCACCCGGAGGTCATCGCCCACCTGACCGAACTGGGCGTCACGGCGATCGAGCTGATGCCCGTCCACCAGTTCGTCCAGGACCACCGGCTGGTGGACATGGGGCTCGCCAACTACTGGGGCTACAACACCATCGGCTTCTTCGCCCCGCACAACGCGTACGCCTCCTGGGGCGAGCGCGGGGAGCAGGTGCTGGAGTTCAAGCAGGCGGTGAAGGCCCTGCACCAGGCGGGCATCGAGGTCATCCTCGACGTCGTCTACAACCACACGGCCGAGGGCAACCACCTGGGTCCCACGCTCTCCTTCCGCGGCCTCGACAACGCCTCCTACTACCGGCTGACCGACGACCAGCGGTACTACATGGACACCACGGGCACCGGGAACTCCCTGCTCATGCGGTCCCCGCACGTCCTCCAGATGATCATGGACTCGCTGCGGTACTGGGTGACCGAGATGCACGTGGACGGCTTCCGCTTCGACCTGGCGGCCACCCTGGCCCGCCAGTTCCACGAGGTGGACCGGCTCTCCTCCTTCTTCGACCTGGTCCAGCAGGACCCGGTGGTCAGCCAGGTGAAGCTGATCGCGGAGCCGTGGGACGTGGGCGAGGGCGGCTACCAGGTGGGCAACTTCCCGCCGCTGTGGACCGAGTGGAACGGCAAGTACCGCGACACGGTCCGCGACCTGTGGCGGGGCGAGCCGCGCACCCTGGCGGAGTTCGCCGGGCGGCTGACGGGCTCGTCCGACCTCTACCAGGACGACGGGCGCCGCCCGCTCGCCTCGATCAACTTCACCACCTGCCACGACGGCTTCACGCTGCACGACATGGTGTCGTACAACGACAAGCGCAACGACGCCAACGGCGAGGGCAACCGGGACGGCGAGAGCCACAACCGGTCCTGGAACTGCGGCGCCGAGGGTGAGAGCGACGATCCCGAGGTCCTGGAGCTGCGGGGCCGGCAGATGCGGAACTTCATCGCCACGCTGATGCTGTCGCAGGGCGTGCCGATGCTGAGCCACGGGGACGAGTTCGCCCGTACGCAGAAGGGCAACAACAACGCCTACTGCCAGGACAACGAGCTGTCCTGGATCCACTGGCCCGACCCGGACGCCCCGGACGACGCGTTCCGCCGGAACCTGCTGGAGTTCACCCGGGCCATGGTGTGGCTCCGCCGCGACCACCCGGTCTTCCGGCGCCGCCGCTTCTTCCACGGGCGGCCGGTGGAGGGCACGCACGACGAGCTCTCCGACATCGCCTGGTTCACCCCTGAGGGTGAGGAGATGACCCAGCAGGACTGGCAGGCGGCGCACGCCAAGGCGATGACGGTGTTCCTCAACGGCCAGGCGATCTCCGAGCCGGGGCCGCGCGGGGAGCGGATCCGTGACGACTCGTTCCTGCTGATGTTCAACGCGAGCGCCGAGACGCTGGAGTTCGCCGTCCCGGTGGACCACGGGGAGCAGTGGCAGGTCGTCGTGGACACCGCCCGGCCGGAAGGGGTGCCTCCGGGGACAGGGCCGAAGGTGGCCGAGGGCGAACAGGTGACGCTGATCGGACGCAGCCTGACCGTGCTGAAGCGCCCCGCCTGAACCCGTGCCGTGACGGCCCGCCCGGAGGGGCGGCGGGGGTGAGCGTCCCGCCCGGGGTGACACGGATCGCCCCGGGATGGGTACGTAGGTGTGCATGACGCCCACCGCCACGTACCGGCTTCAGCTCCAGCCCGACTTCCCCTTCCCGGCGGCCGAGAAGGCGGTGCCCTACCTGGCCGCGCTCGGCGTCTCCCATCTGCACCTCTCCCCCGTCCTGGAGGCCGTCCCCGGCTCCCGGCACGGCTACGACGTGGTCGACCACAGCCGCGTACGGCAGGAGCTGGGCGGTGAGGAGGGGCTGCGGAGCCTCGCCGCCACCGCCCGGGAGCACGGGCTCGGACTGGTCCTGGACATCGTGCCGAACCACATGGCCGCCGTGCCCCGGTACAACCGGCAGTTCCGGGAGGTGCTGCGCGAGGGGCGGTCCTCCCCGTACGCCCGCTGGTTCGACATCGACTGGACGGCGGGCGGCGACAAGGTGCTGCTCCCGGTCCTCGCGGGGCCGCTCGGCGGGGAGCTGGACGCCCTCTTCGTGGACCTCGACGGGGAGGTGCTGCGCTACGGCGAGCAGGAGTTCCCCCTGCGTACGGGCACGGCCGGGCTGCCGCTGCCCGAGCTGCTGGACGCCCAGCACTACCGGCTCGCCTGGTGGCGGCTGGCCCGTACCGAGCTGAACTACCGCCGGTTCTTCACCGTCTCCGAGCTGATCGGGGTCCGCGTCGAGCACCCGGAGGTCTTCGACGCCACCCACGGGAAGGTCCTGGAACTCCTCCGGGACGGGGTGCTGGACGGGCTGCGGATCGACCACCCGGACGGCCTCGCCGACCCGGCCGCCTACCTGCGGCGGCTCGACGAGGCCACCGGCGGCCGGTGGACGGTCGTGGAGAAGATCCTCACCGGCGACGAACACCTCCCGGCCGGCTGGGCGGTCGCCGGGACCACCGGCTACGACGCGCTGCACCGGATCGACGGGCTGTTCACCGACCCGTCGGGGGCGGCGGAGCTGCTCGGCCGCTACCGGGAGTTCGCGGGCCCGCCCGGCGACCGGGGCGGCTACTGGAAGGCGACCGTGCGCCGGGCCGCGTACGGGGTGGTCACCCACGAACTGGCCTCCGAGACCGCCTGGCTGACCCGGCAGGCGGCCTCCGTCTGCGCCGGGGACCCCGCCCTGCGCGACCACGCGCCCTGGGCGCTGCGGACGGCGATCCGGGAGCTGCTGGTACGGGTTCCGGTCTACCGCCCGTACGTCACGGCGGGCGACCCGCCGACCCGCGTCGCGGAGGAAGCCCTTCCGGAGGACGCCGTGCGGGACGCCAAGGCGGTGTTCTCCGTACCGGAGGAGGCCGCCGCCGTCGACGTCGTACGGGATCTGGCGCTCGGGCGGCTGGGCGGCGGGCAGGAGCAGGCGTCCTTCTGCGCCCGGTTCGCCCAGACGGCGTCCGCGCTGCACGCCAAGTCGGTGGAGGACACCGCGTTCTACCGGTACGTGCCGCTGATCTCGGCGACGGAGGTGGGCGGGGACCCCGGCCGGCCCGCGGTGACGGTGGACGGGTTCCACGCCTTCGCCGCCCGGATCGCCCGGAACTGGCCCGCCACGGGGACGGTCCTGACCACGCACGACACCAAGCGCAGCGCCGATGTCCGGGCCCGGATCGCGGTCCTGTCGGAGTGTCCGCGGCGGTGGGCGGAGCTGGTGGCCGAGCTGACGGAGGCCACCCCCGTCGCGGCGCCGGACCCGCAGCTGGCCTGGCAGGCGTGGCAGTCCGGTTACGGCTGCGCGCCGCTGCCCGCCGAGGAGCTGGGCCCCCGGCTGGAGCCCGCCCTGCTCAAGGCGGTGCGCGAGGCGGGGCTCTTCACCAGCTGGACGGAGCCGGACGCGGCGTACGAGAGGGCGGTGACGGACTTCGTCGCGGCAGGACCGGGGAGCGGGTCCGGTACGGCCCGCAGGCTGGTGACCGGCTTCGCGGAGTCGCTGGCTCCGCATGTGCGGGCCAATGTGCTGGGGGCGGCGCTGGTGCAGCTGACGATGCCGGGGGTGCCGGACCTGTACCAGGGCACGGAGAGCGAGTACCTGGCCCTGGTCGACCCGGACAACCGGCGCCCGTTCCGGCGGCCGGAGGCGGCGGAGGAGAAGCAGGTGGTGACGGCGGCGGCGCTGGGGCTGCGGCGGGAGCTGCCGGAGGTGTTCGGGGAGTCGGGGACGTACGTACCGCTCGCGGCGCGGGGTGCGGCGGCCGGGCACGTGGTGGCGTTCGGCCGGTCGGGCGAGGTGGCGGTGGCGGTGACCCGGCTGTCGCTGCGGCTCGCGGAGGGCGGCGGCTGGCGGGACACGGTGGTGGAGCTGCCGGACGCGGGCCCGTGGCGGGACGTGCTGGCGCCCGCGCCGGGGCGGGAGTTCACGGGGGGCGCGGTGGCGGCGGGCGAGCTGTTCGGGCAGTGGCCGGTGGCGCTGTTGCGGCGGGTGCGGGGGTGATGGCTCTGTCCTCGGGGGCGGGGACGGCCCTGCCCTCGGGGGCGGACTGCCTCACCTGGGTGCGCCTGCCCTCGGGGGCGGAGGATGTCCCTGCCCTCGGGGGCGGGCTGCCGCACCCGAGGGCAGGGGCACGTGCCCAGGTGCCGGGGGCCCGTGCCCGAGAGGCCGGTCAGGAGGGCCGTACGAGGAGGGTCCGCGGTCCCCGGGTGAGCAGCCCGCTGGACGCCGGGCGGAAGCCTTCGGCCCAGCGGATGCGCGGCATCGCCGTCAGCAGGGCGCGCAGTCCGTGCTCGGCCTCCAGCCGGCCGAGCAGAGCGGCGGGGCAGCCGGCCGGGCCGGTGAGCAGCGGGTCGGCGTCGGCGCGCAGCGGGTCGAACCGGTCGGGGGCGGCGAACCGGGCCGGGTCGCGGCCCGCCGCGCCGATGAGGCAGGCGACGGGCGCTCCGCCGGGCAGCGTGCCGCCGCTGACGCGGACCTCGGTGCGGGTGCGGCGCAGCACGATCTGGACGGGCGGGTCCCGGCGCAGCGTCTCCGTCCAGGCCCGGCGGAGCAGCATCCCGGACCCGGCGCCGCCCGCCACGGCGGCCAGCAGGTCGGGGTCGTCCAGCATGTTCGCGAGGAACGAGGCGAGGGCCCGCTCGCGCAGCCCGGTGTGCCGGGCGCAGTCGCCGGCTCCCTGGCCGGGCCGGTGGTGGGCGGCGGCGCGGGGCAGGGTCTTCAGGTCCGGGAGGGAGAGCCCGGCGGCCACGGCGTCGGCCCCGGCCGGGAGCCACCGGCAGAACTCGCCGACCAGGTCCGCCCGCTCGCGCCCGGCTATCCGGCGGGCCAGGACGTACGCGGTGCGCTCGACGGCGGTGGGGGGCACGGGGGCGCTCCCCGGGCCCCGGGGCGTCTCGCTCCCGGGCAGCGGCGTACAGACCAGGCTGCCCCGGCAGAGCCCGAGCGGGGCGGGGACCGGGCCGCGCGGAGCCCCGTCGTGCGGGTAGCCGGTGAAGCGGGGGTCGGTGAGGGCCAGGGCCACGTCCGCGTACCGGCTCAGCAGCCAGGCGCCGAGGCCGGGGTCGTATCCGAGCGGGAAGTCGGTGCGCAGGACGCGGTAGAGGCGCAGCCGGTACGGGTCGGTCGAGGCGCCCGGCTCCAGCAGTCCCGGCTGCCCGCCCGCGAGCCGGTGCGGGCGGCGGGCGGTGGGCAGGGCCTCGGAGCGGTCGGCCGACATCCCTCGTCCCCCCTGCGGTCGTGGCGTCGCCTGTCGACGCACCTGCCTCTCAGCGGACCACCGCCGGGGGCTCGGCGCAGTCGGCGTACGCCCGTTCGGGTGAGGGTGTTCCGGGGCGGAACGGCTTCAGCGGCCGGATTCCGGTGTCGGGCAGCGTGGTGAGCAGTTCGGTGAAGGCCGCCGCCGCACCGGTCGGGGGGACCCGGGAGAAGACGGCGAGTGCGCGCAGCCAGGGCGGGTCGACGCTCAGCACCGCGCAGTCCTCGCCGAGCGCGCCGCGGACGGTGTGGGAGGGGGCGGTGGAGATGCCCACCCCGGCCGCCGCCATCCGGATCGCCGTCGACGTGTGCTCGGTCCACACCGCCGTACGGGGCTCGAAGCCCGCCGCGCCGCAGACGCCTTCGAGGAACGGGCGGCCCTGGACGACCGGTTCCATGGCGCACCGGACCCAGGCCCGGTCGGCGAGCTCGTGGAGGCCGACCGAGGGGCGTCCGGCCAGCGGGTCGTCGAACGGGACGACGAGCACGATCTCCTCCTCCCCCACCGGGACGAGGCTCCCGCTCCACCGCTCGGGGACCGGCCCGAGGGCGAGGTCGGCGACGCCCCGGTCCACCTGGTCCTCCAGCGCGTCCGTGCTGGCGTACTCGTGGAGGACCAGGCAGACGCCCGGATGGGCCCGGCGCCAGTGGGCGAAGACCTCGGGGAGGATGCCGACGGCCACCGAGTGCACGGTGGCGATGTGCAGTTCGCCGCCCTCGGCACCGGCGGCGGCGCGGGCCGCGCGGCGGGCCTGGGCGGCGCTGCGGACCGAGCGCTCGGCGTGTGGGAGGAAGGCGCGGCCCATCGGGGTGAGCAGGACGCCGCGCGGCAGCCGCTCCAGCAGCTCGCCGCCGACGGCCCGTTCCAGCGCCTTGATCTGGTGGGAGAGGGCGGGCTGGGTGACGTGGAGCCGTTCGGCGGCCCGGGTGAAGGAGGACTCCTCGGCCACCGTGACGAAATACTCCATCTGACGCAGGCTCATCGACCGCTCCCCTCAAGGCCCTGGGCCATGAACGTTGTGCATGGGATCCACTCGCATTCTGCCTTGGACGTATGGCAGGAGGCGGGCGGAGGGTGGAGCCATGACGCGGACGAGGAGTACGGAGCAGCGGATGAGCACGCGGAACACGACGGACGTCCTGGTGATCGGCGGTGGCACGGGCGGCTACTCCGCGGCGCTGCGGGCCGCCGCCCTGGGCCTCGAAGTGACCCTGGTCGAACGGGACTTGGTCGGCGGCACCTGTCTGCACCGCGGCTGCGTCCCGAGCAAGGCGATGCTGCACGCCGCCGAACTCGTGGACGGCATCGCGGAGGCCCGGGAGCGGTGGGGCGTGCGGGCGACGCTCGACTCGGTGGACTGGCCCGCCCTGGTGGCGACCCGGGACGACATCGTCTCCCGCAACCACCGGGGGGTCGAGGGCCATCTCGCGCACGCCGGCGTGGAGGTGGTACGCGGCAGCGCCGAGCTGACGGGCCCGCGCTCCGCCCGGATCGGCGGGTACGGGGAGGTCGTCGCCCGGCGGGGTGTGGTGCTGGCGACCGGGTCGCGGCCCCGGATGCTGCCGGGCCCGGCGGCGGACGGGTGGCGGGTGGTCACGAGCGACGACGCACTGCACGCGCCGGGGCTGCCCGGCTCCGTCCTGGTGGTCGGCGGCGGGGCGATCGGTGTGGAGTACGCCTCGTTCCACCGGTCGATGGGCGCCGACGTCACGCTGGTGGAGGCCGCCGACCGGCTCGTCCCCCTGGAGGACGCGGAGGTGTCGCGCCATCTGACCCGGGGGCTGAAGAAGCGGGGCATCCGGGTGGAGGCAGGGGCCCGGCTGCTGGAGTGGGCGGTGGTGGACGACGGGGTGCGGGCCGTCGTGCGGAGCGCGCGGGGCGGGACGGTCACGGTGGCGGCCGAGCGGCTGCTGGTGGCGGTCGGCCGGGAGCCGGTGACGGACGGGCTGGGGCTCGCGGCGGCGGGGCTGACCACGGACGGGCGGGGCCATGTGGTGCCCGCCGACTGGGCGCGGCTGGAGACGGCGGTGCCGGGCATCCACGTGGTGGGCGACCTGCTGCCGCCGCCCTCGTTGGGGCTGGCCCACGCGTCCTTCGCCGAGGGCCTGTTGGTGGCGGAGACACTGGCCGGGCTGCGGACGGCCCCGGTCGACTACGCCGCCGTCCCCCGGGTCACGTACTCCTCACCCCAGACCGCGGCGGTGGGGCTGACCGAGCCGCAGGCCCGGGACGCGGGGCACGACGTGGTGGTGAACACCTTGCCGCTGACGGCCGTCGCCAAGGGGATGGTGCACGGCCGGGGCGGCCTGGTGAAGGTGGTGGCGGAGCGGGCGGGCCGGGTGCTGGGCGTCCACCTGGTCGGCCCGCACGTCTCGGAGATGATCGCGGAGGGCCAGCTCGTGGTGGGCTGGGACGCGGAACCGGCCGATGTGGCCCACCATGTCCACGCCCACCCGACGCTCTCGGAGGCGGTCGGCGAGGCGTTCCTGACACTGGCCGGACGCGGCCTGCACCAGCAGCACTGATCCGGAGGGGACGGGCTCGGACGGGTTCGGACGGGCTCGGACGGGTTCCTGCGGGCGGGCACGGGGAGGGAGCGGTCAGGCGGGCGGGTAGGCACAGGGAGGCAGCGGTCGGGCGGGCGAACACAGGGAGGGAGCAGTCAGCCGGGCGGGCGCCGTGGCGGAGTGGCCAGGCGGGTGGTCGCACTCAAGCAGCGGTCAGGCCGGCGGGCGCAGGGAGGGAGCGGTCAGGCGGAAGCTCATCCGGCCGAAGCTCACCTGGTCCCCGTCGCGCACCGGGATCGCGCCGACGAGCCGCTGCCCGTTGACGCAGGTGCCGTTGGTGGAGCCGAGGTCGCGCAGCACCCAGCGGCCGTGCTGCACGGTGAGTTCGGCGTGCAGCCGGGAGACCGTCTCGTGGTTGAGCCGCAGTCCGTTGCCCGGGTCGCGGCCGATGAGCAGCGGGTACGGACTCGGGGCGGGGAGCAGCAGCTTGGGGAGCCGCTCGGTCTGCCAGGCCCGGCGCAGCCGGCCGGGGAAGGCGGATATCCCGCCGACCGCGCGCACCAGCCCCTGCGAGAGGCGGCTGCCGGTGTCCAGGTCCGAGGTGAGGGCCGCGAGTTCCTCGGGACGGCGGGCGACGAGGGCGAGCTCCATGCGCCGCATGAAGGTGTCGTGCGACAGCTTGCCCTGTGCCGCACCCTCTCTGAGCACGCCGAGGACACGGTCGCGCTGGGCGTCCGAAAGCCGCGCGGGATACGTGTGGAACTCGGAGGAGGACGTCACGTCGACGATTGTCGGTCCGAGGGGGCCGGGGTGTCCAGACGAACCCCGCTTCCCGCCCGCGCTGACCTGCACCGGGGCTCGACGCGGACGCCGTCACGGGCGGGCGCGTTAATCGGTGGACACACCGTCGGGGCCCCGGCTACGGTCGTCACCGGCATCGGCCCAGGTCGTGAAAGGAGGTGGGACCGTGCGTGAGGACACCACCGGTATCACCGGCATCCGCAGCTTCTCACCCCCGCGTTCCCGCCCCGTCCACCGGGCGGTGTCGGACTCCGTCTGACCGGGAGCGCTGCTTTTCTTCCCCGGAGGACCTCTCCATGACCGATCTGGTCATTCGCGCGCTCACCCCGAGCGACGCAGATCTTTTCCACTCGCTCCAGGACGCCGCTCTCGTCGGCCGTGGAGCTTTCGGCCACCGTTATGCCGCCCTGGCGGACGGCGGCGAGTACCGCCCCGACTGGACGTGGGTCGCCCTGCGCGACGACACCGTGGTGGCCAGGGCCGCCTGGTGGGCCGCCCCCGACGACAGCGCGCCCATCGCGCTGGACTGGTTCGACTTCGCGCCGGGCGAGGAGGCGGCGGGCACCGAACTCCTGCGCCGGGCCCCCTTCCGTACCGAATACTGCCTGCTCGTGCCGCCGGGCTGGCGGGAGGTGCCCGAGGTCCGGGCCGCCGCCGAGAGCAGGATCGCCGCGGCTCGGGGGGCCGGTATGGAGGTCCTCGTCGAGCGTTACCGCTATGTGTGGACCCCCGACTGCCCGCTGCCCGAGCGGCCGGGCCGGCTCACCTTCCGCCCCGAGCCGGACGACGCCGTGATCCTCGACGTCCTGCGCCGGGTCCACTCGGTCACGCTGGACGCCCACGCCCGGCGGGCGATCGAGGGCCCCGGCGGTCTGGAGGCGGCGGCCCAGGAGGAGTTGGACTTCTTCCACTGGTGCCCCTCGCCCCGTGCGTGGTGGCAGCTCGCGTACACGCCGGACGGCGAGGTGGCGGGCATCCAGGTGCCCGCGCACAACCCGTCCGGGCCGTGCGTCGGCTTCATCGGGGTCGTCCCCGAGGCGCGCGGGCACGGGTACGGCTACGACCTGCTGGTGGAGTGCACCCGCTTCCTGGTCGAGCGGGGCGCCGAGTCCATCGCGGGCGCGACGGACCGCGCGAACGCGCCGATGGCCGCCGCGTTCGCCCGCGCCGGTCACCCCGTCACTCAGGAACGCATCGACCTGGTGTTCGCTCAGGGGTGAGTGACCCGCTCGCCGTCTCCTCGGCGAGCCAGTCCAGCCGGAGCTGCTGCTCGGCGGGGATCGTCGCGTCCTCGCCGCGCGGCCCCACGTCGAGCAGCAGGTTCCCGCCGTCGGCCGCCGTGTCGCGGACCAGTGAGGTCAGCGCGCGGCGGTCGATGAAGGCGTCCGGGGCGGAGTTGCGGTTGTAGCCGAAGCTGTGGTCGATGCCCCGGGTGATCTCGTACGGGTCGGAGCCGGTGTACCGGGCGTACTCCGGCGTACGGAAGTCGAACTCCGGCGGGGTGCGCGGCACGAAGCCCTCGCCCCGCGCCACCGTGCGCCGGTCCCACCAGTTGAAGAGGGACTTGGCGCCCGGCAGGTTCAGCGCCCGCCAGTGCGGGGCGTACGGCAGCAGGCGGTCGTTGACGACGCCGTGGGGGACGGTGAAGCGGTAGAAGTCGGTGAGGGAGCGGATCTCGGTGGCGGAGGCCGGCCAGGCGATGTCGTTCCAGAGGATGTCGGGGCGGTAGCGCCGGATCAGCTCCCTCAGCTGCGCGTCGGCGTAGGCGGGGTAGCGGCCGCGCGGGACGGCGGAGAACATGTCGGCGGCGGTGCCGATGGGCCGGTCGTCGAAGGTCCAGTCGAGCCCGCCGGAGTAGTAGACGCCGAAGCGCAGGCCCTCGGCCCGTACGGCCTCGGCGAACTCGCCGACCACGTCCCGGGTGGTGTGCCAGCCGGTGCGGTGGGGGTTGGCGGTCCGGGAGGGCCACAGGCAGAAGCCGTCGTGGTGCTTGGTGACCAGCACCGCGTACCCGGCGCCCGCCGCACGGAAGGAGCGGGCCCAGGCGGCCGGGTCCCAGGTGGCGAGCCCGTCCTCGAAGTCGCGGCCGAAGTCGGTGTAGGGGCGGGTGCCGTAGGTGGCGCGGTGGTGGGCGGCGGCCGGGGAGCCGGGGAAGCGGAGGGAGTTCTCGTACCACTCCGCGTACGGGGTCCAGCCGAGCGGCGCACGCCGGCCCGCCGCCGGGAGCCTGTCCGGCGGGACGTGGGGCGGGGCCCAGCCGGGGACGGAGGCGGGCGTCCAGTGAACGAAGATCCCCAGCCGGGCCCGGGACCACCATGAAGCGACCATGGCGGGAGTATTGATCATTCGGGGGGAGCTGCGTAAGCCCCCTCGGCCACCGGGTTCCGGTCCGACTGCTTCGGCTGCCTCGCCTGCTTCGGCTCCTTCGGTTGCTTCTGCGTCTTCTGCGCCCTCTGCTGCTCCGGCTGCTTCTGTGTGCGGATCAGGTCGCGGTACCAGGCGTACGAGGCCTTCGGCGTACGGGCAAGGGTCTCGTAGTCGATGTGGACCAGGCCGAACCGCTGCGAGGCCCCCTCCGTCCACTCCACGTTGTCGGTGAGCGACCAGGTGAAGTAGCCGCGCACGTCGACCCCGGCGTCCATCGCCGCGCGCAGGGCGGTGAGGTGGCTCTCCAGGTAGGCGATGCGGCGGTCGTCGGCGAGCGGCTCGTCCAGGGCGCAGCCGTTCTCGGTGATGTGGAGGGGCGGGAGGCGGTCGCCGTAGCGGCGGTGGAGCAGGGTGAGGATCTCGGTGAGCCCCTCGGGGACGACGGGCCAGCCGAAGCCGGTCCTCTCGTACCCCTCGATCTCCCTGATGCCGAAGGGGAGTTCGGCAGGGATCGTGAAGCCGGAGAAGGTCTCCAGGGCCTCCGGCCGGGGGGCGCCGACGAGGGTGGGGTTGTAGTAGTTGACGCCGTACCAGTCGAGCGGGGTGGAGATGACCTTGAGGTCGTCGGTGACCGGTCCCGGCATCAGGGCGGCGAGCCCCTCGTCCGGGTAGCGGCCGGTGAGGACGGGGTCGGCGAAGAGCCAGTTGGTGAGCGTGTCGTACAGCTCCGCGCCGAAGCGGTCCTCGTCGGAGTCGCCGGCCGTCCACACCGGGGCGTGGGAGAGCGCGATGCCGACGTTGTCGGCGCCCGCCGCGCGCAGGGCGCGGACGGCGAGGCCGTGGGCGAGGAGCTGGTGGTGGGCGGCGGGCAGGGCGTCGAAGAGGAGGGTGCGGCCGGGGGCGTGCTCGCCCAGCGCGTAGCCGAGCAGGGTGACCTCGGCGGGTTCGTTGATGGTGATCCACATCGGGACCCGGTCGGCGAGGCGTTCGGCGACGATGCCCGCGTACTCGGCGAAGCGGTAGGCGGTGTCCCGGTCGAGCCAGCCGCCCGCCTCCTCCAGCGGGAGCGGGGTGTCCCAGTGGTAGAGGGTGGGGGCGGGGGTGATGCCGTGGGCGCAGAGTTCGTCGACGAGCCGGTCGTAGAAGTCGAGCCCGTCGGCGTTGACGGCCCCGCTGCCGCCCGGGACCACGCGGGGCCAGCTGATGGAGAACCGGAAGGCGTCGGCGCCGAGCCCGGAGAGCAGGGCCACGTCCTCGCGGTAGCGGGTGTGGAAGCCGGTGGCCCGGGTGGTGTCGGTGCCGTCCTTGATCCGGCCGGGCAGGGCGGCGAAGGCGTCCCAGCCCGAGGGGCCCTTGCCGTCGGCGTCCACCGACCCCTCGGTCTGGAAGGCGGAGGCGGAGGCTCCCCAGAGGAAGCCGGGCGGGAACTGCGGTACGGGCATCTCGGCCTCCATGAGCCGTACGGATGAACGGAACCTGTATGAGCGCGAGCCGGCCGGGCAATGATCAGGACCAGACCTTAATGGCGGGTGACCGGCCGGTTCCAGAGGCGGGCGGTCATGGGTGGTGGTGAGCCGGGCGCGAGGCTGCCTCGGGTCGTCGGGCCGGCCCGGCGCCCCGGCGCCCCGAAGACCTCACGTCCTGACGACCTGACGACCTGATGACCTACTACGGACGAGGAGTGGTGGATGCGGTTCGAGGTGTGGGCCCCCGAGGCGGACACGGTCGTGCTGGAGGCGGCGGAGGTCCGCTGCCCCATGGAGCGCGATCCGCTGCGGGAGGGCTGGTGGAGCGCCGAGGCGGAGGCGGCGGACGGAGACCGCTACGGGTTCCGGGTGGACGACGGGCCGCTGCTGCCGGACCCGCGTTCGCGGCGCCAGCCGGACGGGCCCGACGGGCCGAGCGCGGTCGTCGACCAGGGGGCGTACGCCTGGCGCAACGCCTGGGCGGGGCGGCGGCTGACCCGGGCGGTCCTGTACGAGCTGCACGTGGGGACGTACACCCGGGAGGGCACGTTCGACGCGGCGGCGGCGCGGCTGGGCCATCTGGCGGAGCTGGGCGTCACCCATGTGTCGCTGATGCCGGTCTGTCCGTTTCCCGGCACCAACGGCTGGGGGTACGAGGGCGTCTCGCTCTGGGCGGTGCACGAGCCGTACGGCGGCCCCGAGGGGCTGAAACGCTTTGTCGACACCGCGCACGGGCTGGGGCTCGGGGTGGTCCTGGACGTGGTCCACAACCACCTGGGCCCCTCCGGCAACCACCTGCCCGCCTTCGGCCCGTACTTCACCGACACCCACCACACCCCGTGGGGCGCGGCGGTCAACCTGGACGCCCCGGGCTCCGACGAGGTACGGGCGTTCCTGCTGGGCAGCGCGCTGGCCTGGCTGCGGGAGTACCGGCTCGACGGGCTGCGGCTGGACGCGGTGCACGCGCTCGCCGACACCCGGGCTCTCACCTTCCTGGAGGAGCTGTCGACGGCGGTCGACGCGCTGGCGGTGGAGCTGGGGCGGCCGCTGGGCCTGATCGCGGAGTCGGATCTCTGCGACCCGCGCACCACCACCCCGCGCCCGGCGGGCGGCCTCGGGCTGCACGCCCAGTGGAACGACGACTTCCACCACGCCCTGCACACCGCGCTCACCGGCGAGTCCCAGGGCTACTACGCGGACTTCGCCCGTGCCCCGCTGGCCGCCCTGGCCAAGACGGTGACGTCCGTGTTCTTCCACAACGGGACCTTCTCCACCTTCCGGGGCCGCACCCACGGCCGCCCGGTCGACGTGTCACGCTCCCCCGCCCACCGGTTCGTCGGTTACGCGCAGACCCACGACCAGATCGGCAACCGGGCCCTCGGCGACCGGCTCGCCGCCTCCCTGCCCCCCGGACTCCAGGCGTGCGCCGCCGCCCTCGTGCTGACCGGACCGTTCACCCCGATGCTCTTCATGGGCGAGGAGTGGGGGGCGCGCACCCCGTGGCAGTTCTTCACCGACCACACGGACCCGGAGCTGGCCCAGGCCGTACGCGAGGGCAGGCGGCGGGAGTTCGGCGCGCACGGCTGGGCCCAGGAGGAGATCCCCGACCCGCAGGACCCGGCGACCCGCGACCGCTCCTGTCTGGACTGGTCCGAGCCGGAGCGTGAACCCCATGCACGGCTGCTGGCCTGGTACCGCCAACTCATCGCGCTGCGCCGGGCGTTGCCCGATCTCCACGATCCCGACCTCGCCTCGGTGCGGACCGCGTTCGACGAGGACGCCCGCTGGCTGGCGTACCGCAGGGGCGATCTGCGGATCGCGGTCAACCTGGCGGACGGGCCGGCCGCGATCCCGCTCGGCTCCGGCCGCCACCGCCGGGGCGGGGGGCGGGTGCTGGCGGCCTGGGAGCCGGTCGAGGCGCCGGGGGCGGACGGGGTGCTGCGTCTGCCGCCTCAGTCGTGCGTGGTGCTGGCGGACGACTGAACTCCCCCGCGTCCACCGGCTACTCGACGATCGCCAGTTCGCGCGCGGTGGCGTTGAGGCGTCGGCCGCCGTCCTCGGTGACGGTCACGATGTCCTCGATCCGGACCCCGAAGCGGCCGGGAAGATAGACGCCCGGCTCGACGGAGAAGCACATGCCGGGGACGAGCGGCTGCTCCTCGCCCTCGATCAGGTAGGGGGGTTCGTGGGTGGTGACACCGATGCCGTGGCCGGTGCGGTGGATGAACCGCTCGCCGTAGCCGAACTCGGTGATCACCGCGCGGGCGGCGCGGTCGATCTCCTGGCAGGCCACGCCCGGCGCGACGGCGGCGCAGCCCGCCTGCTGGGCCTCGCGGACGATGTCGTGGACGCGCTGCTCCTCGGCGGTGGGCTCGCCGACGTGGACCGTACGGGAGGTGTCGGAGCCGTAACCGTGCTTCAGGCCACCGAAGTCCAGGACGACCATGTCGCCGCGCTCGATGGTGCGTTCACCCGCCTCGTGGTGCGGGTTGGCGCCGTTGGGCCCGGAGCCGACGACGGTGAAGTCGACCTGGGAGTGGCCGAAGTGCTTGAGCAGCGCGGCGAGATCGGCGGCCACGTCGCTCTCCCGGCGGCCGGAGAAGCGCACCTTGAGGATCTCCTCGTACGTGGCGTCCGCCGCCGCCCCCGCCGCCGCCAGGCGCTCCAGCTCGGCTCCGTCCTTCACCGCCCGGAGCATCGGGAGCGCCTCGGTGAGGGAGGTGTACGTGGTGTCGGGCAGGGCCCGTTGGAGGCCGAGGAGATGCATCGCCCACGCGTTGTCGCTGACGGCGAAGCGGCCCTGGGCGGCGAGCAGCGGGGAGGCCACCGCGTACGGGTCCTTGCCGTCGGTCCAGTCCCGCAGGGCGAGGACGGGCGCCCCGGCGGCCGCCGCCGCGTCGGGCGCCTCCAGCGTCGGGACGACCAGGACCGGCTCCTGACCGGCCCGCAGGACGAGGAGGGTGAGGCGTTCGGTGGAGACGGGCTGGTAGCCGGTGAGGTGGACGAGGTCGGGACCGGGCGCGACGATCACCCCGGCCAGTCCGGCCCCGTCGGCGGCCTCGGCCGCCTTCGCCATCCGGGCCCGGTAGACCTCGGCGGTGAAGGGTTCGGGGTGCGGCGCGGGCGGGTTCGGGCTGGACATCGGGGCCTCCTGGCGGTGAGAGGGTGCGGCAGGGCATGGCTCCCTGCATCCTGCCCGCCGGGCGGGGTGTCCGCGAGCGGGTTCGCAGGACGTACGGGACAGGGGGGCGGCTGCCGGGGGCGGAGGGGGCGACGGCCCCCGCTGGGTGGTGGTGCGCCCGCGCGGGGCCGCGACCGGTACGGGGCTGCTGCTGGGGCGCGCGAAGGATCAGGCGCAGACGGTCGGGCGGGTCGGCTTCTTCCTGTACACCGAGGACTTCGCGGGCGACCATGCCCGGATGAGCGCGGCGGGCGGGCGCTTCCTGGAGGAGCCCGGCACGAGACGTACGGCTCGGTCGCGGTCTTCGAGGACCTGTACGGCAACCGCTGGGACCTGCTCCAGCCGGCGTGACGCCCCGCCTGCGCGAGCCCCGCTCACGCCCGCGCCAGCCCCGCCTCCCGTACCGCCACCGCCTCCATCGCGTCCAGCACCGGCCGGATCAGCGGATGGCCCTCGGCCCCCTGCCGTACGGCCGCGAAGACGCGGCGGGTGGGGGCGCTGCCCTCCACCGGGCGCACGACCACCCCGGTCAGCTCCGTCCCGCGCAGGGCCGAGCGCGGCACCAGGGCCACCCCCGCGTCCGCCCCGGCCAGCGCGACCACCGCCCGGAAGTCGTCCGAGGAGTGCTCCAGGCGGGGTTCGAACCCGGCGGACTCGCAGGCCAGGACCACCACCTCATGGCAGGGGTTGCCCGGGTACGGCCCGATCCACGGGTCCTTGGCGAGGTCCGCGACCGCCACGTGGTCCTGGTCCGCGAGGCGGTGGCCGACCGGGAGCACCGCGTCGAACGGCTCCGAGTAGAGGGGGACGCGGGTGAGGCGCCGGGCGTCCTCGGCGGACGCGCCCCGGTACTCGACGGCCACCGCCACATCCACCTGCCGGTCCAGCACCATCGGGACGCTCGCGTCGCCCTCCGCGTCCTGGACCTTGACCCGGATGCCGGGGGCGGTGCGGGCCAGCTCGGTGAGGGCGGGGGCGAGCACCAGGCCGATGCCGGTGGCGAACGCGGCGACCGTGACCGTACCGGCGACGCCCGCGCCGTAGTCCGCCAGCTCCGCCTCGGCCCGCTCCAGCTGGGCCAGGACCACGTTGGCGTGGCTGAGCAGGATCTCCCCGGCAGCGGTGAGCCGGGTGCCGCGCGCGCCGCGTTCGACGAGGCGGTGGCCGGTCTCCTGCTCCAGGGCGGCGAGCTGCTGGGAGACGGCGGACGGCGTCAGGTACAACGCGGCGGCGGCCGCGGTCACCGTGCGGTGGTCGGCCACCGCACGGAGGATTCGCAGCCGCCGCGCATCGATCATGTGCCCATTGTCCCAGGTCGCGGCCGAGGCCCCGACCGGGCGACGGGCTACGCCTCCAGGGCCGCCCGCGCGTCGACGAAGGCGTCCACGGCGCGGTTCACGTCGGCGGTGGAGTGCGCCGCGGAGAGCTGGACGCGGATGCGCGCGGCCCCCTGCGGGACGACCGGGTACGAGAACCCGATCACGTACACACCGCGCTCCAGGAGCAGCTCCGCCATCCGGCCTGCCTTCGCCGCGTCCCCGATCATGACGGGGGCGATGGCGTGGTCGCCGGGCAGGATGTCGAAGCCCTCCTCGGTCATCCGGGTACGGAAGAGCGCGGTGTTGGCGTTGAGCTGGTCCCGCAGGTCGCCGGCGGATTCCAGCAGGTCGATGACCTTGAGGGAGGCGGCGGCGATGACCGGGGCGAGCGAGTTGGAGAAGAGGTACGGGCGCGAGCGCTGGCGCAGCAGGGCCACGATCTCGGCGCGGGCCGCGACGTAGCCGCCGGAGGCGCCGCCGAGCGCCTTGCCCAGGGTGCCGGTGATGATGTCGACCCGGTCCATGACGCCGTGCAGCTCGGGGGTGCCGCGCCCGCCGGGGCCGACGAAGCCGACGGCGTGCGAGTCGTCGACCATGACCATGGCGTCGTACCGGTCGGCCAGGTCGCAGATCTCCTGGAGCGGGGCCACGTACCCGTCCATCGAGAAGACGCCGTCGGTGACGATCAGCCGGCGCCGGGCCCCGGACGCCTCCTTGAGCTGCTTCTCCAGGTCGGCCATGTCGCGGTTGGCGTAGCGGAAGCGCTGGGCCTTGGAGAGCCGGATGCCGTCGATGATGGAGGCGTGGTTGAGGGCGTCGGAGATGACCGCGTCCTCGGCGCCGAGGATCGTCTCGAAGACGCCGCCGTTGGCGTCGAAGCAGGAGGAGTAGAGGATCGTGTCCTCCTGGCCGAGGAAGGCCGACAGGCGCTGCTCCAGCTCCTTGTGGACCTCCTGGGTGCCGCAGATGAAGCGGACCGAGGCGAGCCCGTAGCCCCAGCGGTCCAGCGCCTCGTGGGCGGCGGCGACGACCTCGGGGTGGTCGGCGAGGCCCAGGTAGTTGTTGGCGCAGAAGTTGAGGACCTCGCCGGCCCGGCCGCCGGAGGTGACGGCCACGGTCGCGGACTGCGGGGTGCCGATCACGCGCTCGGGCTTGTGCAGCCCGGCGGCGCGGATCTCGTCGAGGGTGGTGCGCAGGTCGTCGCGTACGGATGCGAACATGCTGGATTCCTTAAGAGGTTCGAGCCTACGAGGTTCGAGAAGAAGTTCGAAGGGTCAGGCGGTCCAGTCGAGGATGACCTTGCCGCCGAGGCCGCTCGCGGCGTCGTCGAAGGCCGCTTCGAAGTCGCGGTAGCCGTACCGGCCGGTGATCACGGGGGCGAGGTCGAGACCGCCCTCCAGCAGGACGGACATGGCGTACCAGGTCTCGTACATCTCGCGGCCGTAGATCCCCTTGACGGTGATCATCGAGGTGACGATCCGGGACCAGTCGACGGCGAACTCCTCGGCGGGCAGGCCGAGCATCGCAATCCGGCCGCCGTGCGTCATGTTCGCGACCATGTCGCGCATCGCCTCGGGGCGGCCGGACATCTCCAGGCCGATGTCGAAGCCCTCGCGCAGGCCCAGCTCGCGCTGCCCGTCCGCGATGGTCCGGTCCGCGACGTTGAGGGCGAGGCTGACGCCGACCTTGCGGGCGAGGGCGAGGCGGGCCTCGCTGACGTCGGTGATGACGACGTTGCGGGCACCCGCGTGCCTGGCGACGGCGGCGGCCATGATGCCGATCGGCCCGGCGCCGGTGATCAGGACGTCCTCGCCCACCAGCGGGAAGGAGAGCGCGGTGTGCACGGCGTTGCCGAACGGGTCGAAGATCGCCGCGATGTCGAGGTCGACGGGGACCCGGTGCACCCACACGTTCGAGGCGGGCAGGACCACGTACTCGGCGAACGCCCCGTCCCGGCCGACGCCGAGGCCGACGGTGGAGCGGCACAGGTGGCGGCGGCCGGCCAGGCAGTTGCGGCACTTGCCGCAGACCAGGTGGCCCTCGCCGCTGACGAGGTCGCCCACCGCGATGTCGGGGACGTCCGAGCCGAGGGCGGCGACCTCGCCGACGAACTCGTGGCCGAGGACCAGCGGGGTGGTGACCGCCTGCTGGGCCCAGCCGTCATAGGCGCGGATGTGCAGGTCGGTGCCGCAGATCCCGGTACGCAGGACCTTGATCAGGACGTCCCCGGGGCCGTACTCCGGCTCCGGCACGTCCATCAGCCACAGTCCCGGTTCGGCCTTCTGCTTGACGAGTGCCTTCACGGCTGCGGCTCCCTGCACGTGGTACGCGGGTGGTGGATACCCCGGGCCTCGGGGCCTGTCGGAGGAGCCCAGCGGCCCGGGGTGGTCTTGGGGGGCGCCCCCGTGGCGGGGGCGGGTACGGCGGGACGGGACGGAGCACGCCCGTGCGGCTCCACGCACCGTTCCCGGCCGTCACCGAGAAGGCTGCCGTACGGCGGGGCCTGGGTCCATCGAGGATTTCTTAAGCGCGGTCGCAGGAGATCTTCACACCTGGCCCAGGCTTCACAGCTTGCTCGTGGCCCGCAGCTTGCTCATGGCCCGCAGCTCGCTCGTGGCCGCAGCTCGCCGGACGGGCGGCTCTTCCTCGCCGTACGGAGCTACGGGGCTCGCCGTACGGAGCTACACGGGGCTACACCTCGCTGTACGGGCCCAGGAAGCGGGGGCGGCCCTTCTCGACCCGGTAGAGGAAGATCCCGTCCCGCTGCCGGACCTGGAGCGTGGAGGTCTGGAACGCCAGGGCGCGGACGATTCCCCGGTGCTCGGTCCGCAGCAGCCGCTGCGCCAGCCCGCCGCGCTCCTCGCCGTCGGCGCTCGTCGCCGCCACGGCCCGTGCGAGCAGACCGACCGCGTCGTACGCCTCGGCGGCCCAGGTGGCGGGCGGTGCGCCGAAGCGGCGGCGGTGGGCGGCGGTGAACCGCGCGGCCGACGGGAGCGCCGAGGCGTCGGCGTACGCCTCGGCGAAGACCCAGCCGTCGGCGGCCTTCCCGGCCCCCTCGAGGAAGGCGGGCCCGAGGGCGGGTCCGGCGCCGGCCCGGGTGCCGGTGAAGCCCTCGGCCGCGAGCGCGGTGGCCAGGCGGGCGGCCCGGGGCGCGGAGCGGCCTGCGTAGACGACGGCGTCGGCCCGGGTGGCGATGGCGCGGCGGGCCGCGGGGCGGAACCCCGAACCACCGCCGGGGAGGGGGTGCTCGGTGAGGGTGGCGCCGATGCGGGCCGAATCCCGGAAGGCGGAGCCGATCTTCCAGCCGTGGTCGGGGTCCGCCGCGTCCGGGACGAGGAGGACGCGCTCGGCGGGACGCGTGCGGGCCAGGTAGCTGACGAGGCCGGGGGCGAGGCTGCCGTCGTAGGGCCGGGTCACGAAGAGCTGGAGGCTCGCGTTCCAGGCGCCGGTGAAGGACCCCGCCGCGACGACGACCGTGGCGAGCCGCGCCTTTCCGTACCGCAGGACGACGTCCTCGGCCAGCGCCTCGCCGGTCGGCCCGAGGACGGCGACGACATCGGGGTCCGCCGCCAGCCGGTCGGCCACGCGCAGGGCCCGCGCCTTCTCCCCGGCGTCGTCCTCGGTACGGAGAGTGAGGCGGAAGGCCTTGTCGGTACGGGAGTTGTGGTCGGCGACGGCGAGCTGGGCGCCGCGCTGGTGGGCCAGGCCGGTGGCGCGGCCCGGTCCGGTGAGGTCGGCGTGGAGGCCGATGGCGCGGGTCGGGAGCCCGTCCGGCCGCGCCTGCGATCCGGTGTCCCCG